>NZ_JBEAFZ010000007.1:0-135728 GCF_040062415.1 Klebsiella sp. GG_Kp173 | reverse complement strand
CATTCATCCTGCGTCCGGTATTCAGATAGCAAAAACCCCGCCGAAGCGGGGTTTTCTAAGGAGTGAAACTGACCGATAAGCCGGGTTCTGTCGTGGACAGTCATTCATCTAGGCCAGCAATCGCTCACTGGCTCAAGCAGCCTACCCGGGTTCAGTACGGGCCGTACCTTATGAACCCCTATTTGGCCTTGCTCCGGGTGGAGTTTACCGTGCCACGGACTGTTACCAGCCGCGCGGTGCGCTCTTACCGCACCCTTTCACCCTTACCTGATCCCGCTTGCGCGGGCCATCGGCGGTTTGCTCTCTGTTGCACTGGTCGTGGGCTGTGACACCCCCCAGGCGTTACCTGGCACCTTGCCCTATGGAGCCCGGACTTTCCTCCCCTCCGCCCGTCTCCCCCCGAAGGAGGACGACGACGAAGCGGCGACTGTCTGGTCAGCTTCGGCGCGCAGTATAGTGGGTTTACCGCCCGTTGTCATCCCTCTGTCGTCATCCCGACCAGCAGGGTGGCGGCGATATTGCGCGATGCATGATAAATATTATCAAACGCGCCGCGAAACGCCGCTTCCTGCGTCACAACTGAGGTTAACACGCGGAAACGGCATCAATACCGCGTCCATGCTAGCCCCGCCGTGGCAGTCTGGCACTGTTGCACCAGGCATAACCACCAGGCCGCGCAGGGGCTCTTCTTGTTAGCGAGTCACTTCCACTTTCGCCAGCTTTTCGTAGTAGCATGCCAGCGCGCTATGGTCAGCGGTGCCCAGACCGTCCGCACGCAGCGCCTGCATCATCTCCATTACCGCCGCTGTCAGCGGCAGTTGAGCGCCCACGCCATGGGAGGTATCCAGCGCATTGGCCAGATCTTTAATATGCAGATCGATCCGGAAGCCCGGCTTGAAGTTACGATCCATCACCATCGGCGCTTTGGCATCCAGCACGGTACTCCCCGCCAGACCGCCGCGGATCGCCTGATAAACCAGATCCGGATTGACGCCGGCTTTGGTGGCCAGGGTCAGCGCTTCGGACATGGCAGCGATGTTCAGGGCGACGATCACCTGATTGGCCAGTTTGGTCACATTGCCCGCGCCAATGTCGCCGGTATGCACCACGGAGCCGGCCATCGCTTTCATCAGATCGTAATATTTGTCGAAGATCGCCTTGTCGCCGCCGACCATCACCGACAGGGTGCCGTCGATCGCTTTTGGTTCGCCGCCGCTTACTGGCGCGTCCAGCATATCAATACCTTTGGCCTTCAGCGCTTCGCTAATTTCCCGGCTGGCCAGCGGCGCAATAGAGCTCATGTCGATCACCACGGTGCCCGGTTTCGCGCCTTCAATAATGCCGTTTTCCCCCAGCGCCACCTCTTTGACATGCGGCGAGTTCGGCAGCATGGTGATGATCACATCGCACTGCTCGGCAATCGCCTTCGGCGTGGCCGCGGTCTCTGCGCCCGCGGCGATCACGTCGGCAATCGCTTCCGGATTACGGTCAGACACCACCAGCGAGTAACCCGCCTTCAGCAAATTTTTGCTCATCGGCTTGCCCATAATGCCAAGACCGATAAAACCCACTTTGATTGTCATATTGTTCTCTCTCTTCATCCTGGTGATTATTTTTTAAAGGCATCAGCAAGTTTCTGGGTTGCGGAACGGAAGACCCCCAGATCGCTGCCGACGGCGACAAAAGTGGCGCCCCACTCCAGGTAGCGCCGCGCATCGGCCTCTACCGGCGCCAGAATGCCGCTTGGCTTACCGTGCTTCTTCGCGCTGGCGAAGATATGCTGGATGGCGCGCTGCACCTCAGGATGGGCGGCATTGCCCAGATGACCTAACGCGGCGGCCAGGTCGCTCGGGCCGACGAACAGGCCGTCGACACCTTCGGTCGCGGCAATCGCCTCGACGTTGTCCACCCCGGTCTGGCTCTCAATCTGTACCAGAATGGAAATGTTTTTATTGGACTGGGCGAAGTAGTCCGGCACGGTGCCGAACATATTGCCGCGATGGGAAACGGAGACTCCGCGGATCCCTTCCGGCGGGTAGCGAGTAGAAGCCACCGCCTGCGCCGCCTGTTCCGCTGTCTCGACAAATGGCACCAGGAAGTTATAGAAGCCGATATCCAGCATGCGCTTAATGATGATGGGCTCGTTGGTCGGCACGCGCACCACCTGAGCGCTGGAGCTGCCTTTCAGCGCCATAAGCTGTGGGATAAGCGTGGTGACGTCGTTCGGCGCATGTTCCGCGTCCAGTACCAGCCAGTCGAAACCCGCCAGACCCAACACCTCGGTGCTGATCGGATTGGCCAGCGCGCACCAGCAGCCAATCTGCACCTGATGAGCCGCCAGCGCGGCCTTAAATTTGTTCGGGAAAATTGCGTTATCCATGATTTTTACCTTGCGTTAATCGTTGCTAACTTCTGCAATTCATTCGTTATATCACCAGCCCGGCGAGAGACCCCCATTAGGCTGGAAAAGCGTATCGCCTGACCCCAAATATTATCCGCAGAATAAACCAGCGAATGGGTGTCCTTTTTTATTTCCTGCCCTTGAGTCCGGAAAATGTAAGCCCATCGCAAATTAACCATCTTTTATTATTCGTTAGGTGACTGCTAAATTATTAACCCACGATTAAAAGGCAAACCATGCGCATATCGGACGTCACAAAAACACGACTCAGTATAGTCAGCCCCCACTCGCCAGACACTATGCATAAACACAATATAAACACATTTTTTAAAGCTTTAGTTGGGCAATCGCCTTAAGCTATGGGCGCTAATCCACACTTCTTACGATTCCCCACCCTCCGCGCGCGTCCATGGCGACAAGGAGTGATTCAGATCACATCTTCATGCCGACACACCTGACATGCTTTATTTCATTATTCTGCTTAACAGCGCCAGAATTACCATTTAATGATATTTTTAGCACCTGTTTGGAGATAACTAGACAATGGCTGATATTTCAATTCGACAACAATCGCCTACCGCGTTTTATATAAAAGCTGACCCGACAGATAATGTGGCGATTATTGTCAACGATCGGGGATTAACCGCCGGAACGCGTTTCCCGGACGGCCTGACGCTCATCGAGCACATTCCACAGGGTCATAAAGTCGCCCTGGTGGATATCCCAGCCCACGGTGAAATTATCCGTTACGGAGAAGTCATTGGCTTGGCAATGCGCGACATCCCCAAAGGAAGCTGGATTGACGAGTCGTTAGTGGCGTTGCCCACCGCCCCGCCGTTGAACACCCTGCCGCTGGCCACCAAAGTGCCGGCCCCGCTGCCGCCGCTGGAAGGCTATACCTTCGCAGGCTACCGCAATGCCGATGGCAGCGTGGGCACCAAAAATCTGCTGGGTATCACCACCAGCGTGCACTGCGTTGCGGGCGTGGTCGATTACGTGGTGAAACTCATTGAACGCGACCTGCTGCCGAAATATCCCAACGTCGACGGCGTGGTGGGTCTGAATCACCTCTATGGCTGCGGCGTAGCGATTAATGCGCCAGCGGCGGTGGTGCCGATACGCACCATCCACAATATCGCCCTTAACCCGAACTTCGGCGGCGAAGTGATGGTCATTGGCCTTGGCTGTGAAAAGCTGCAGCCCGAGCGGCTGCTGCAGGGGACGGAAGATGTCAAAAGCATCCCGGTGGACAGCGCCAGTATCGTCAGCCTGCAGGATGAAAAGCACGTGGGCTTTAAATCGATGGTCGATGACATTCTGCAGGTCGCCGAGCGCCATCTGGCGAAACTCAACCAGCGTCAGCGGGAAACCTGCCCGGCTTCTGAACTGGTGGTGGGTATGCAGTGCGGCGGCAGCGACGCTTTCTCCGGCGTGACCGCCAACCCGGCGGTGGGTTACGCTTCCGATCTGCTGGTGCGCTGCGGCGCGACGGTGATGTTCTCAGAGGTGACCGAAGTCCGCGACGCTATCCATCTGCTGACGCCGCGGGCGATCAACGAAGAGGTGGGTAAACGCCTGCTGGAAGAGATGGCCTGGTACGATAACTATCTCGATATGGGCAAAACCGACCGCAGCGCCAACCCCTCACCCGGCAACAAGAAAGGCGGCCTGGCCAACGTGGTGGAAAAAGCGCTGGGGTCGATTGCCAAATCAGGTAAAAGCGCCATCGTTGAGGTGCTTTCCCCCGGGCAGCGCCCGACCAAACGTGGCCTGATTTACGCCGCCACCCCCGCCAGCGATTTTGTCTGCGGCACCCAGCAGGTGGCCTCTGGCATCACGGTGCAGGTATTCACCACCGGCCGCGGCACGCCTTACGGACTAATGGCGGTACCGGTGATAAAAATGGCAACCCGCACCGAGCTGGCTAACCGCTGGTATGACTTAATGGACATTAACGCGGGCACCATCGCCACCGGCGAAGAGACGATTGAGGAGGTGGGGCTGAAGCTGTTCGAATTTATTCTCGACGTCGCCAGCGGACGCAAGAAAACCTTCTCCGATCAATGGGGTCTGCATAATCAACTGGCGGTATTCAACCCGGCGCCGGTAACCTGATCGAGAGCGTAAGGCTTTAACCATTTTTAGCCCGGATTTATCCGGGCTTGTTGGCTAGGAATGCTGTGCGGCAAGGAAGGCGGGGCTGCACTTTTCATCCAACATTTCTTCCGACATTTCTTCCGACATGTCGGATGACGCTCAAGCCGCCCTTCACTATCTGAAGGGAGGCTTGCCAGGCTTTCACTGGTTTTACAGGATCACTCCCCCTGCTGCTCCAGGGCATACTTATACAACGCATTTTTCTTCACGCCGTGGATTTCCGCGGCCAGCGCGGCGGCTTTCTTCAGCGGCAGTTCCGCCTGCAGCAGCGCCAGAGTCCGCAGCGCGGCCGCCGGCAGCGCCTCTTCCTGCGCCTTAAAGCCTTCGACGATCAGCACCATCTCGCCTTTGCGACGGTTTTCGTCTTCCTTGACCCACGCCACCAGCTCGCCAATCGGCGCGCCGTGGATCGATTCCCAGGTTTTGGTCAGCTCGCGGGCCAGCACCACATAGCGAGATTCTCCCAGTACCGCGCAGATATCTTCCAGACTCTCCACCAGCCGGTGGGTCGACTCATAGAAGATAAGGGTGCGCGGCTCTTCTTCCAGCGCTTTAAGGGTATCGCGACGGCCTTTCGATTTCGCCGGCAGGAAGCCTTCATAACAGAAACGGTCGGAAGGCAGGCCAGCGGCGCTCAGGGCGGCGATAGCCGCACAAGGACCCGGCAGCGGCACGACGCGGATATTGGCTTCGCGGCAGGTACGCACCAGATGATAGCCTGGGTCGTTAATCAGCGGCGTGCCCGCATCGGAGACCAGCGCGATATTTTGCCCTTCTTTCAGTTTTGCGAGAAGTGTTTCCGCCTTTTGCTGCTCGTTATGGTCGTGAAGCGCAAATAAACGGGCGTTAATCGCAAAATGTTGCAGCAGCAAACCGGTGTGGCGGGTATCCTCCGCAGCAATTAAATCAACGGCTTGCAACACTTCCAGTGCGCGCTGCGTGATATCAGACAGATTTCCTATCGGAGTGGGCACAATATAGAGCTGCCCCTGAGAATTATCCGCTGATTCGTGTTGTTTCATTGTCTCGTCCGTATTGCCGATTTAATATTGAGCATTGAGCCAAAAAAATATCACTGGACACTTATGGCACCGTCAACATTTCTTCGTTCTAAGCCCGCGCGCTGTCTGCCCGTATTGCTGGCGACTCTTCTTTTTGCTGGCTGCGGCACCCACACGCAGGATCAAAGCACGGCGTTTATGCAGGGTACGTCGCAGGCCAACTCCAGTTTCTACTTGCAGCAGATGCAGCAAAGCACGAATGATAGCAAGACCAACTGGCAATTACTCGCCATTCGTGCACTGCTGCAGGAAGGAAAGCAGCAGCAGGCCATCGACCTGTTTAACCAGCTGCCGTCAAACCTGGACAGCACCCAGGCCCGTGAACAGTCACTGCTGGCAATAGAAGTAAAGCTGGCGCAGAACGACTATCAGGGGGCCCGTATTCTGCTGGCTAAGCTTGACCCGGCAAGCCTGGAGCAGCCTCAGCAGGCGCGCTACTGGCAGGCGCAAATCGATGCCAGCCAGGGCAAACCCTCGGTGACTCTGCTGCGCGCCTTAATCGCCCAGCAGCCGCTGCTGAGCGATGCCAAACAGCGCCAGCAAAATATTGACGCTACCTGGCAAGCGCTGACTGCGATGACCCAGGATCAGGCCAATGCGCTGGTGATCAATGCCGATGAAAACACCCTCCAGGGCTGGCTGGATCTGCAGCGGATGTGGTTTGACAACCGCAACGATCCCACGCTGCTGAAAGCCGGCGTCAAAGACTGGCAGACGCGCTACCCGCAAAACCCTGGCGCCAAAATGCTGCCAACGGCGCTGGTGAACATGCAAAACTATAAGCCCGCCTCCATCAACAAGATTGCGCTTTTCCTGCCGCTGAACGGCCAGGCCTCGATCTTCGGCCGCACCATCCAGCAGGGCTTCGAAGCCGCCAAAAACGGCGCGCCGTCGGTGACGGGCAGCGCGGTTCCCGCTCAGGTCGCTCAGGCGGCGAACACGTCCGGTAACGATGACGTGGTAAGCCCGTCGCAGGCGGAAATTAGCGATCTGACGGCTGCCGGAAGTCGCGCTGAACCGGTGCAGGCCCCGGCGCAAACTCAGGCAACGCCAGCGGCGGAGCCGGCGGCTCAGGCGCCGGAAGCGACCACCACGCTGCAGACCACCGCGTCCCCGGTCACCCAGCCGGTCACCGCCCCGGCCGCACAGCCGCAGCCAGTGGTCGCCACCGCCGCCAATCCCTCTGCGGAACTGAAAATTTACGATACCACCAGCCAGCCGATCGGCCAGCTCCTTGCCCAGGCTCAGCAGGACGGCGCCACCCTCGTCGTCGGGCCGCTGCTGAAAGAGAATGTCGAAGATGTTCTCAAGAGCAATACGCCGCTCAACGTGCTGGCGCTCAACCAGCCGGAGAAGGTCGAAGGCCGCGCTAATATCTGCTATTTCGCGCTGTCGCCGGAAGACGAAGCGCGTGACGCCGCCCGACACATCCATCAACAGGGCAAACAGACGCCGTTGCTGCTGGTTCCGCGCGGCGCGCTGGGCGATCGTGTGGTCAACGCGTTTGCCGACGAGTGGCTGAAGCTGGGCGGCGCCAGCGTCCTGCAGCAGCGTTTTGGCTCCACGGCGGAGCTGCGCGCCGGCGTTAACGGCGGAGGGGGCATTGCGCTGAGCGGCACCCCGGTCTCCACCCTGCCATCAGCGCAGAACAGCGTCCTCGGCACGGCGGATGAAATGCCGGTTAGCAGCGGCGGCAGCGTCGACGCGGCCTATATCCTCGCCACCCCGGAACAGATTGGCTATATCAAACCCATGATCGCGATGCGCAACGGCAGCCAGAGCAATGTCACCCTGTACGCCAGCTCGCGCAGCGCACAGGGCACCGCAGGTCCGGATTTCCGTCTGGAGATGGAAGGCCTGCAGTATAGCGAAATCCCGATGCTGGCTGGCAGCAACCCGGCGTTGATGCAGCAGGCGTTGTCTGCGGTGCGCAATGACTACTCGCTGGCGCGTCTGTATGCGATGGGCGCTGACGCCTGGTCGCTGGCAAACCACTTCGCGCAAATGCGCCAGACACCGGGCTTCGAGTTGAACGGGAATACCGGCGATCTGACGGCGACTCAGGACTGCGTGATTACCAGGAAACTGTCATGGCTCAAATACCAGCAGGGACAAATCGTCCCGGCCAGTTAAGCAAACAGACCGGCGATGCATGGGAAAACCGTGCTCGCCACTGGCTGGAAAGCCAGGGCCTGCGTTTTATTGCCGCCAATGCTCGCGAGCGTGGCGGCGAAATTGACCTCATTATGCGCGACGGCGCCGTCACCGTCTTTGTCGAGGTGCGCTACCGCCGCAGCGCTCTGTACGGTGACGCGGCGGCCAGCGTCACCCCGCAAAAACAGCAACGCCTGCTTAAAGCCGCCCGTTTGTGGCTCTGCCGACAGAATGGGAGCTTTGAGACTGTGGATTGCCGTTTCGATGTGGTAGCCTTCACCGGAAACGACATCCAATGGCTAAAAAACGCCTTTGGCGAATAGCGTAATACCAGAAGTAAGGGATCCCGTGCTCGACAGAATCAAAGCCTGCTTTACCGAAAGCATTCAAACCCAAATTGCCGCAGCAGAAGCACTCCCGGACGCCATCTCCCGGGCGGCGATGACGCTCGTGCAGTCCCTGCTCAACGGCAACAAAATCCTCTGTTGTGGTAATGGCACTTCCGCCGCCAACGCACAGCATTTTGCTGCCAGCATGATTAATCGTTTTGAAACGGAACGCCCTGGTTTACCCGCCATTGCACTAAACACCGATAATGTGGTCTTAACTGCCATCGCTAACGATCGCCTGCATGACGAGATTTACGCCAAGCAGGTGCGCGCCCTGGGACACGCTGGCGATGTGCTGCTGGCAATCTCCACGCGCGGTAACAGTCGGGACATCGTCAAGGCGGTGGAAGCCGCCGTGACCCGCGACATGACCATCGTCGCGTTAACCGGCTATGACGGCGGTGAGCTGGCGGGCCTGTTAGGTCAGCAGGATGTCGAAATCCGCATCCCCTCACACCGCAGCGCGCGTATCCAGGAGATGCATATGCTGACCGTCAACTGTCTGTGCGATTTGATAGATAACACTCTTTTTCCACACCAGGACGATTAAGGAGAACACATGAAGGCTCTCTCGCCCCTCGCCATCCTGCTTTCAGCACTACTGCTGCAGGGCTGCGTTGCCGCCGCGGTTGTCGGAACGGCAGCAGTCGGCACTAAAGCCGCAACGGACCCGCGTACGGTGGGAACCCAGGTCGATGACAGCACCCTGGAACTGCGCGTCAATAGCGCCTTGTCGAAAGATGAACAGATTAAGAAACAGGCCCGCATCAACGTTACCGCTTATCAGGGCAAAGTCCTGCTGACCGGTCAGTCGCCGACGCCAGATCTCTCTGCCCGCGCCAAGCAAATCGCCATGGGCGTGGAAGGAACCACGGAAGTGTTTAACGAAGTGCGCCAGGGCCAGCCGATTGGTTTAGGCACCGCCTCTTCTGATACCTGGATTACCACCAAGGTGCGTTCGCAGCTGCTGAGCACCGATCAGGTCAAATCCTCGAACGTGAAGGTGACCACGGAAAACAGCGAAGTCTTCCTGATGGGACTGGTGACCGACCGTGAAGGCCGCGCGGCGGCGGATATCGCCAGCCGGGTGAGCGGCGTGTCCCGAGTGACCACCGCCTTTACCTATATTAAATAAAGCTGCAATTTCCCGGCTGGCGCTACGCTTAGCCGGGCTACCGCCCCCTGTCCGTTGTGTGCCGGGTAAGGCGTAGCCGCCGCCCGCCCCCCCATCAGGCTATCCGTACGTTTACGGCAAACTACACCAGCGCCAGCGCTCCAACAATCGCCCCGCACAGCGCCACCAGCCCGCCAGTCAGCCACAGCGCTTTGGCTGGAAAGGCTTTGCGCAGCATAATCAACGATGGCACGCTCACCGCCGGCAACGTAATCAGCAGCGCCAGCGCCGGCGCAACGCCCATCCCCGCCAGCATCATCGTCTGGACAATCGGAATTTCCGCCGCGGTAGGGATCACAAACAGGCAGCCGGCGATCGCCATCGCGATAACCCAGAACAACGTATTATCCACCACGCCATCGGCGTGCGGGAACAGCCAGACGCGCGCCGCCCCCAGCACCAGCACCGCGAGGATATAAACCGGGATCGTGTTCCAGAACAGCGTCCACAGCGCCCGCAGCCAGCGACTTAAGAAGCCGCCCTGGGCCGCTTTCGCTTGCGCTTCAGGCATCACGGCAGGCTGCGTCGCCGCCTCTTTTACCCATTTCTGCACCAGCGTCGCGACAATCAACACCGTCGCCAGGCCCGCCACCAGGCGAACCAGCGCAAACTGCCAGCCCAGCACGAAGCCCATAAACACCAACGTCGCCGGGTTGAGCAGCGGGTTGCCCATCCAGAACGCCAGTGCCCCGCCCATCGACACCTGCTGTTTGCGCATCCCGGCCGCGACCGGCGCGGCGCAGCAGGTGCACATCATGCCTGGCAGCGAGAAAATCGTCCCCAGCAGCGTCCCCTGAAAACGCGATTGTCCCAAGGTGCGCAGCAGCCAGTCGCGCGGGATCAGCACCTGGATCAGCGACCCGAGCAGCACGCCGAGCACCGCCGCTTTCCAGACGGCAAGGAAGTAAACCACCGCGTAGTCCCACGCCGCCTTCAGCGGGTTAGCGTCGGCCTGGGCGAGAATGGATTTACCGATACTGTGGGTTTCCGCAGCGGTGAAGGCTTTCCCGTAGTATGGCTGCCATTTGACGAACCACAGGCCTACAATCACGACGAGAAAGAAAAGCGCGGGCTTCCACCATTGAAATGGTGACGCCGCCTGAGATGAAGACTGACCAGCCATAGCATTCCCCAGCAAGAAATGTGGATATGAATTGAAGCCGTGAATACTACGCCGGAAGCCTGCGTTTGCAAACCGCTATTCCGCCTGCCGCGCGGCACGCTCCCGTAGCTCGGACGATGAGAGAATTTGCACCCCTTCGTGAGTAGACGACAGCGCCTCCGCCAGCAGGGCAATCGCCACGTCGCGGGCCGCAATGGATTTCCAGTTCCCCGGTAAGAGTCGGAACAGCGGTTCGAGGAAGGTCTCATTGGCCCGCTTTTTTTCCCGCTCGCCTGACAGCATCGACGGCCGGGCAATGGTCAGCCGCGGCCAACCCTGCTCGATCAGCGCCGCCTCCATTTCCCCCTTCACCCGATTGTAGAAAAACGGCGAGTGGGCGTTGGCGCCCATCGCGCTGACCACCAGCATATGTTGCGCACCCAGCCGTTTGCCGGTCAGCGCGGTATCAACCACCAGCGTGTAGTCAGCATGGACAAAGGCCTCTTTGCTCCCGGCCTCCCGGCGCGTCGTTCCCAGACAGCAGAAAACGATATCCACCGGGTCAACCACCTGCGCCAGGGCATCGGTCAACTGGGGATCGTGCGGATTAAAAACCCCTTCCGCCGGCGCCAGTGGGCGACGCGTCGGGGCGGCGATGGCGCTGATGCTCGGCTCATTCTGCAGCAGCCGAAGTAAGTGACCGCCAACTAACCCGGTCGCGCCGGTCAATAATACCTGACTCATTGATTCTCCTTTACAGAATTCTCCGCCTTGCACTTTCGGGCTCATGTTCCAGGCTTAATACCTTACAAGGTAAGTATCCACCATCATCATGGAATTACCTCATTGACCATCCAGATAGCGGAGGAAACATGAGTAAAAAGATAGCCGTGCTCATTACCGACGACTTTGAAGATTCTGAATTTACCTCTCCCGCCGAGGCGTTTAAGCTCGCCGGGCATCAGGTCGTGACCATCGAAAAGCAGGCTGGCAAGACGGTGAAGGGTAAACAGGGAGAAGCAGAGGTCGCCATCGATCGGGCCATTGATGACGTCACACCGGGTGAATTTGATGCCTTGTTGCTGCCCGGGGGCTATTCCCCTGACCAGCTGCGCGGGGATGAACGCTTTGTCACCTTTACCCGCGATTTTGTCAACGGCGGGAAGCCGGTCTTCGCCATCTGCCACGGCCCGCAGCTGCTGATCAGCGCCGATGTGATCCGCGGGCGTAAGCTCACGGCGGTAAAACCGATCGTGGTGGATGTGAAAAACGCCGGGGGCGAGTTTTACGACCAGGAGGTGGTGGTCGATAACGAACAGCTGGTCACCAGCAGAACGCCGGAAGATCTGCCGGCCTTCAATCGCGAAGCGCTACGCCTGCTCGGCGCCGGCATCGCGCCGCCAGTGTAGCTTTTTCCCGAACCCCAGCGTGTTGTCGGTAAACTTGATTTCGTCCGGACGAATCTCCCAAACCGGCGCCGACAGCATGCGGGCCACCGGGAAGCGCTTGACGTAGCGCTGACGCATACGCGCCTCTTCGTCGCCGCGCAGTCGGCGGATCTCGCCCTGGAACTGCACGCCGCGGATCAGGGCGACGGTTTTTGGCTGGCCGTTGACCGTGCCGGCCACCTTCGCCCGCTCGCCGGTCATCTGGCCGTGGCGGGTGTGCTCATCGCTGAGCAGATAAAAGGCCACGCTATCCGGGTCATAGACGTAAAAGGCGTTCGCACACCACAGCTCGTCGTCGCGGGAGACGCACCAGGTGACGACGTGCTGTTTACTCAGCCAGCGGCCAATGGCGGCAAGCGTATCCATCTTTCTTCTCCATTATGCTATGGTGCCTACACCTTACCATAGTGACTTTATAACCGTGTGCTGGTTTCTGTATCTCATTCGAACCGCGGATAATCGCCTCTATACCGGCATCACCACCGATGTGCCGCGCCGCTTTCGCCAGCATCAGGCAGGGAAAGGCGCGAAGGCGTTGCGCGGCAAAGGCGACCTGCAGCTGGCCTTTAGCCATGAAGTTGGTGAACACTCACTTGCTTTGCGGCTGGAATACCGCATTAAGCAGCTAACGAAGCGCGAAAAAGAGCGCCTCGTTGCCGGAGAGGATACCGTCGAAACCCTGCTGGCAAGGCTCAAAAACGATTAAAGTGGTCGCTGTATTCGACCTGGCCGTGGACACCTTCGAGGGCGTCATCCGCCAGGCGGTGCACCTGGAACGCCTCCGCGCTGTCCGGCCAGCGGCAGCGGAGATCGAAGCGCGCGGCTGGTTCAAAACCAAAGCGACGGTATAACTCCGGGTCGCCCAGCGTCACCACCGCGGCATAGCCAAACTCATTCAGCGAATCCAGCCCTTCATAGACCAGCTGCCGGCCAATGCCCTGTCCACGGTAGCGTTCATCCACCGCCAGCGGCGCCAGGCCGACCCATTGTAGCTCTTCACCTTCCACCGCAACCGGGCTGAAGGCAACGTAGCCGATCACCTGGCCTTCATCATCCGTCGCCACTACCCCCAGCGTGATCAGTCCATCTTCACGCAGATCGTGCACCAGCTGCGCTTCGGCATCGCGGCCGAAGGTACGACGCAGCAGCGCGTCGATTCCCGGTGCATCAATCCCAATTTCCACTCGAATCAGCATGCCTCACCTACCGATGTCTGTTCAGGTTTCTGCGGGCTCTTCAGTCCAGCTTCGACAAAATCCGCCAGTTGCAGCAACATCACGCGCAGCGCTTTGGGCATCTGCTCGAGCTCAATGGCGTCCATCAAATTTTTTACATACAGCCCCAGCTCCGTATCGCCTTCAATAACCAGACGACGCTGGAAGAATAGCGTATCCGGATCTTGCTTGCGCGCGGCGATCATTAACAGATCGCTGGCGTCGGCGCTGAAGCTGACGTCGGCGTCCGCCTGCTGGCTGACCACCAGGCGACCATCGACTACCGAGGTATACCACAGCAGACCGATGTCACGCACATGAATACTTAACCAGCGCCCCTCGAGAAACTCCAGCTCTCCCTCCGCCAGCGCCTGGCGAAACTGCCAACTAAGCACCTGCTCCAGCACCTGGCGCTTGAGGGCAAAAGGCGCCAGCTTAACCGGCACGCTCATTAAAGACGGGCCAAAGTGGACCAGCCGGGAACGCAGTTTATCCAACACAAGCTTTACTCCATGAATGCAATTGTGCCGCTATTGTGCCATATCACATAAACAACATAGCGGCGTAAATCAACAAAAACGCGATGACGGCAGCCCGTTATTGGCGCCGCCAATACACTTTTAACTGCCTCAAATCAAAAATTGTCACCAGAAGGTTAACTAAAATCCCTGCTCGTTAACCATTCAGCGTCCCTGACGGGCCGCATTTTTCAGGAAAAATTATGGAGCTGCTCTGCCCAGCCGGTAACCTTCCGGCGCTTAAGGCGGCCATCGAAAACGGCGCCGATGCCGTCTATATCGGGCTGAAAGATGACACCAACGCCCGCCACTTTGCCGGCCTTAATTTCACCGAAAAGAAACTGCAGGAAGCCGTCAGCTTTGTGCATCAGCACCGTCGTAAGCTGCATATCGCCATCAACACCTTCGCCCACCCCGACGGCTACGCCCGCTGGCAGCGCGCGGTGGATATGGCGGCTCAGTTGGGCGCCGATGCGCTCATTCTGGCCGATATCGCCATGCTGGAGTACGCCGCGGAGCGCTATCCGCATATAGAACGCCATGTCTCGGTACAGGCTTCCGCCACCAATGAAGAGGCCATTCGCTTCTATCATCGCAACTTCGACGTGGCGCGCGTCGTACTGCCGCGGGTGTTATCTATTCACCAGGTGAAACAGTTGGCTCGCGCCACGCCGGTGCCGCTGGAAGTCTTTGCCTTCGGCAGCCTGTGCATCATGGCGGAAGGCCGCTGCTATCTCTCTTCCTACCTGACCGGCGAATCGCCCAACACCGTCGGCGCCTGCTCGCCTGCCCGCTTCGTGCGCTGGCAGCAAACCCCACAGGGGCTGGAATCGCGCCTCAATGAAGTGCTGATTGACCGCTATCAGGATGGGGAAAACGCCGGTTACCCGACGTTGTGTAAAGGCCGCTACCTGGTCGATGGCGAGCGCTATCACGCGCTGGAGGAACCCACCAGCCTCAATACCCTGGAACTGTTGCCGGAGTTGATGGCCGCCAATATCGCCTCAGTGAAAATCGAAGGCCGTCAGCGCAGCCCGGCCTACGTCACCCAGGTAGCGAAAGTCTGGCGCCAGGCGATCGATCGCTGCAAAGCCGATCCACAGAATTTCGTGCCGCAATCCGCATGGATGGAAACCCTTGGCTCCATGTCCGAAGGGACACAAACCACCCTTGGCGCCTACCACCGTAAATGGCAGTGAGAAACATGAAATATTCATTAGGGCCAGTGCTTTACTACTGGCCAAAAGAGACGCTGGAAGATTTTTACCAGCAGGCAGCCAACTGCAGCGCCGACACCATTTATCTCGGCGAAGCGGTGTGCAGCAAACGCCGTGCCACCAAAGTCGGCGACTGGATTGAGATGGCGAAAGCGCTGGCGAGCAGCGGCAAACAGGTGGTGCTGTCTACCCTCGCGCTGGTGCAGGCCTCCTCCGAACTGGGCGAGCTGAAGCGCTATGTCGATAACGGGGAGTTCCTGATTGAGGCCAGCGATTTGGGCGTGGTTAACCTCTGCGCCGAACGCAAGCTGCCGTTCGTCGCCGGGCATGCGCTGAACTGCTACAACGCCGTTACCCTGCGCCTGCTGTTAAAACAGGGCATGGTGCGCTGGTGCATGCCGGTGGAGCTTTCCCGCGACTGGCTGGCTAATTTACTGACCCAGTGCGAAGAGCTGGGCATTCGCAATCAGTTTGAAGTCGAAGTGCTGAGCTACGGCCATCTGCCGCTGGCTTATTCCGCCCGCTGCTTTACCGCCCGTTCGGAAGATAGGCCAAAGGATGAGTGCGAGACCTGCTGCATCAAATACCCAACCGGACGCAGCATGCTGTCCCAGGAGAACCAGCAGGTGTTCGTGCTCAACGGTATCCAGACCATGAGCGGCTATGTCTACAACCTGGGCAATGAGCTGACGTCCATGCACGGCCTGGTGGATATGGTACGCCTGTCGCCGATGGGCAACGAGACCTTCGCCATGCTCGACGCCTTCCGCGCCAATGAAAACGGCGCTGCGCCGTTGGCGCTCACCGGCAACAGCGATTGCAACGGCTACTGGAAACGGCTGCCCGGGCTGGCGCTGCAGGCCTGATAAACCGCTCACTTTGTTAACAGCAGTGCTCAGATTTTAATGCATTATTAAAGATGCAGCTTTTCTGGCTGGCGCGTCCTGGATGCGCCAGGCTGGAAGAAGACCTTCAATCTGATGACGATGCTGTAGCAAAGTGAGCCTTTATGACTGACAAATCTGTTCCGTTCTCGGTGCTCGACCTGGCGCCGATCCCGCAAGGTTCTTCTGCCAAAGAAGCCTTTACCCACTCTCTGGATCTCGCCCGGCTGGCCGAATCACGCGGTTATCACCGCTACTGGCTGGCGGAGCACCACAATATGGTCGGCATTGCCAGCGCAGCGACCTCGGTGCTGATTGGCTATCTCGCCGCCAATACCACTACCCTGCATCTGGGTTCCGGTGGCGTGATGTTGCCCAACCATTCGCCGCTGGTGATCGCCGAGCAGTTCGGCACCCTGAACACCCTCTATCCCGGGCGTATCGACCTCGGCCTTGGCCGCGCGCCGGGCAGCGATCAGCCCACCATGCGCGCCCTGCGTCGCCATATGAGCGGCGATGTCGATAACTTCCCGCGCGACGTGGCGGAACTGGTGGACTGGTTTGACGCCCGCGATCCGAACCCGCACGTGCGCCCGGTTCCCGGCTACGGGGAGCGAATTCCGGTGTGGCTGCTGGGTTCAAGCCTCTACAGCGCCCAGCTGGCGGCGCAGCTCGGTTTGCCGTTCGCGTTCGCCTCGCACTTCGCGCCGGATATGCTGTTCCAGGCCCTGCACCTGTATCGCAGCAACTTTACGCCCTCCGCGCGGCTGGAAAAACCGTATGCCATGGTGTGCATCAATATCATCGCCGCCGACAGCAACCGCGATGCGGAGTTTCTCTTCACTTCCATGCAGCAGGCGTTTGTGAAGCTGCGTCGCGGCGAAACCGGACAGCTGCCGCCGCCCGTGGAAAATATGCATCAGCTGTGGTCAGCGTCCGAGCAGTATGGCGTGCAGCAGGCGCTGCGCATGTCGCTGGTGGGTGATAAAACTAAAGTCCGCCACGGCTTAGAGTCGATTATGCGGGAAACCGAGGCGGACGAAATCATGGTCAATGGCCAGATCTTCGACCACCAGGCGCGGCTGCATTCTTTCGATTTAGCGATGCAGGTGAAAGAGGAATTGTTGGGATAGTGAGCTATGCGGCATTTTTGCCGCATTTCTTTTCGCCCGCTAAACCATTTTGTGATCGTCTTCATTCATATTTTCGCATAACCCCCGTCTTATTACGTTGAGCGTAATTACATTACCTCTGGCGTAATTGTCCCCCTCATTCAACGGTGTTAGTTTTCCTCTGTTTTATTTTTCAACCCTGATTCTGGTAAAAGAGAATACCCATGAGCCAACCAACTGCCCGTGCTATGTGGATCGGCGAGTGCTTATTAAAAGCGCTGTTAATGGAGGTCTCCGCCTGGCCTAAACCCGGCCTTGTTACACCCCATTCACAAGGGGCGCATAAAGATATGGATATCTGGTTATTTATTACCAGCACATCGGCTATTGCCCCCTGTTTTAGCGCCTGCGCCCATGCCGGGGAAAATCATCAGGGCTCACCAGGGGAACTCTTTACAACAATACGTGCCATTGGCATTCAATATGAAAATACGCTGCTGCGGGCAACACAGCAGGTTAATACTCAGCGCGGCATTCTTTTTTCCGGCGCGGTTCTGGCGACAGCGGCAGGATGGCTTTCCGGGCGCGGGAAAACCCTCTCTTATCACGCCTTAAGCCAGTGCGTCGCTGAACTCTGCCGCGATCTCTGCCGTCGGGATTTCTCCGTCCTGACCGAACGCCCGGCGCAAACCCACGGTGAGAAATTGTATGTCGGATTCGGCATTACCGGCGTGCGCGGCGAGGCAGAGCAAGGCTTCCCACTGGTTTGCCAGATTGGCTTACCCGCGCTGCATCAGGCGCTGGACAACGGGCTGGCCTGGCGGGAAGCGCTAATTCATACGCTGCTCACCCTAATGGCCCATTGCGATGACACAACCGTGCTGTTTCGCGGCGGCCAGCAGGCGCTGGCGGAAATGAAGCAATATGCCCGGCGTCTGATGACGCAGGGCGGAATGTTTAACCCTGCGATCGAGCAGGAACTGGCTGATTTTAATTCATGGTGCCTGGATAGATGGGTCAGCCCTGGCGGTTCGGCCGATTTATTAGCGCTGTGTCTGGCGATGTATTTTCTTTGCCGCCAGCCGCAAGGAGATATGACATAAGGAAGAATATGAACATCTATTTTTATACTTTATTAACGTATGGCTTAACGATTGTAATTTCATTTGCGGTTGTCGGCATCATTGTTGGCGTCAACAAGATGATGAATAAATTAAATATCACCGACGATTAATTTACGAACTTTACCTTTGCCATCAGGAATATAGTTATGGATATCTTTGTTAAGCTCTTTTCGGGCATTGGCACTTTTTTTATAGAAGATCCGAAAATAGCCATTGCACGTTTTCTGCTCATTGTTCTCGGCTTTATATTGGCCTGGATGGGATTCCGCCGTAAGCTTGAACCGTTAATTATGGTGCCGATGGGCCTCGGTATGATCGCGGTTAACGCCGGGGTACTGTTTCTGGCGGGGGGACAAACCGGGACCTTAATTCTCGACCCGATGGTCAGCGAGCCTGACGACCTGGTAAACCTGATGCAGGTAAACTTTCTGCAGCCGGTCTATAACTTCACCTTTAGCAATGGCCTCATCGCCTGTATCGTTTTCTTCGGCATTGGCGCAATGAGCGACATCAGCTTTATTCTGCTCCGTCCCTGGGCCAGCATTGTTGTCGCCCTGTTCGCCGAGGCGGGAACCTTCGCCGCGCTGCTGCTGGGTATTGAAGTATTCGGCCTGCCTGCCAACGAAGCCGCGTCGATTGCCACTATCGGCGGCGCAGATGGGCCGATGGCGCTCTTTGCCTCCCTTATCCTCGCACCGAACCTGTTCGTCCCCATCGCCATTATCGCTTATCTCTACCTGAGCCTGACCTATGCCGGTTATCCGTACCTGGTGCGCCTGCTGGTACCGAAAAAATACCGTGGCATGGAAGTTGAAATTGAATACCCCACCGTATCGAAGAAAGCGAAATTCATCTTTACCGTCTGCGCCTGCCTGCTGTTGTGCCTGCTGCTGCCGGTCGCCGCGCCGCTGATCCTCTCGTTCTTCCTCGGGATCGCGATTAAAGAAGCGGAGATCGAACCGTTCCAGAAATTACTGGAATCCACGCTGACCTATACCGCAACGCTGTTTCTCGGCCTGCTGCTGGGCACACTGTGCGAAGCGCAAACGATTCTCGACCCGAAAGTGGCCATCATCCTGATCCTTGGTATCGGCGCGCTGGCCATTTCCGCCGTCGGCGCTCTGCTGGGCGGCTGGTTTATCTGGTTTATCTCGAAGGGGCGTTATAACCCGGCTATCGGTATCGCGGGCGTCTCCTGCCTGCCGACGACGGCAAAAATCGCGCAGAAAGAGGTTAACCATGAGAACCCCTACGCCATCATTCTGCCGCTGGCAATGGGTGCGGGCGTGAGCGGTCTGATCGTCTCGGCTATCGCCACCGGGATCTTTATCTCCACGCTATTCCTGCTGAATTAATGGAGTCAACCCATGCTAAAAGAGCACAACTGGCATCAACTCAAGGACGATACGGTACAGCGCCTGAATCAGCTGGCCCCGTATTTCCGTGACGGCAAAATTATCGACGCCAAAGATACTGTCGCCGCGCTGGAAGCCGTTATTCGAAGCTTCGATCGCGTCAATATTGAGGGCAATAACCAGAAACAGGCGGATTTTCTCTCCGAATGCCTGTGCCAGCTTGATCCGCAAAAGATCTCCGGCCTACATATGGTGCAGTCATCCGTACCGTTGTCCAGCCATCTGGATTTGTTTGAAAAGGGCATCGCTGAAAAGCTCGATTTCGCCTATGCCGGGCCGCAGGATGGCCGTCTGGCGAAGCTGATCCAGGACGGTAAGATTAAGCTCGGGGCCATCCACACCTATCTGGAGCTGTTCAGCCGCTACTTTGTCGACCTCACGCCGCGCGTGTCGCTAATCACCGCCTTTGAAGCGGATAAAGACGGCAATCTCTACACCGGCTTTAACACCGAAGATACGCCTGTTATTGCCGAAGCCACCCATTTCCGCCAGGGGATTGTGATCGCGCAGGTCAACAAGATTGTCGATAAAGTGCCGCGCGTTGATATCCCCGGCGACTGGGTAAATGCGGTGATTGAAGCGCCGCGCCCGTTCTACGTCGAGCCGCTTTTTACCCGCGATCCGGGGCTTATTACCGACACCCATGTGCTGATGGCAATGATGGCGCTGAAAGGTATCTATGCCGAATACGGCGTTGAGCGCATTAACCACGGCATTGGCTTCTTCACCGCTGCCATTGAGCTGCTGCTGCCCACCTACGGCGAGGAGCTGGGGCTGAAAGGCAAGGTCTGTACCCATATGGTACTCAACCCGCATCCGACGCTGATCCCGGCGATCGAAAGCGGCTGGATCCAGTCGGTGCACTGCTTCGGCGGTGAACTGGGCATGGAGAAATATGTCGCCGAACGCCCGGACGTCTTTTATATCGGCCAGGACGGCACGCTTCGCTCCAATCGCGCCTTCGCCCAGGCTGCGGGTCACTACGCGCTCGATATGTTTATCGGCGGCACGCTGCAGATCGATAAGTACGGAAACAGCAGCACCGCCACCGCCAGCCGCGTTTCAGGCTTTGGCGGCGCGCCGAATATGGGCTGCGACGCCAAAGGCCGCCGTCATGCAACGCAATCCTGGCTGAAATGCGGCGAAGAGTTCAAGGCCACCCAACAGCAGCTGATTGGCGATATGCCGCGCGGCAAACGTCTGGTGGTGCAGATGCAGGAAACCTTCCGCGAGAAGCGCCAGCCCGCTTTCGTCGACAAGCTGGACGCCTGGGAACTGGCGGAAAAAGCCAACCTCGCCCTGCCGCCGGTCATGGTGTACGCCGATGACGTCACCCACGTACTGACCGAAGAGGGCATCGCCTATCTGCACCGCTGCGAAGGGCTGGAACAGCGCATGGCGGCCATTCGCGCCGTGGCGGGCTACACCGGCATTGGCCTTGCCGCCGATCCGGCACAGACCGCACAGCTTCGAGAGGCTGGCATTGTCAAAACGCCGGAAGATTTAGGCATTGATCGCCGCCGCGCCAACCGTCAGATGCTGGCGGCGAAAAGCATTCGCGATCTGGTTGACTGGTCTGGCGGACTCTATAACCCGCCCGCTCGATTCCGTAACTGGTAGGGGAAAAGGACATGGCTCTACATCAAATATCACATCATTTCAGCGGCACCCGCGAAAGAGCATCTCTGCCGCAAACCGTGCACTGCGGCGTGGTAGGCTCTGGCGATCTGGAGGTCCTGCTGGAGCCGAAAGCGCTGGCGGGCGGTATTGAAGTCACTATATCCACGCCGGTGACCGGTTTCGATCATATCTGGGAGATTGTGCTGAAACGGTTTCTGGAAAATGGACCGCTGGGCAACATGCAGGTCAGCATCAATGACAATAACGCCACGCCCGCGGTAGTGGCTTTACGAATTCAGCAAGCGTTACAGCAGGCTATGCCGGGAGAAACCCATCATGAATGATCTGCGTTTTCTGGAAGCCAGCGCCCGGGTTCGCGCCAGTTCGCTGGTGGATAAAGGCACCTTTACTGAACTGATCGGCCCGGCGGCCAAACGAACCAGCCCGCACCTGCCCGTGCTCAATGAGGCGGTTGAATTTGACGACGGTATCGTCACCGGTATCGGCCTGTTGGGCCAGCACCCGGCCATCGTCATCTCCCAGGAGGGGCGCTTTATCGGGGGGGCAGTGGGTGAAGTGGGCGGCGCCAAGATGGTCGGCGCGCTGATGCTGGCGGACGAACTGGCGGCGCAGACCACCGACCCTGCCCGCCGCCCGATCGTCCTCATCTCCTTTGAAACCGGCGGCGTGCGTCTGCATGAGGCTAACGCCGGACTGCTGGCCCACGCCGAGTGCATGGACATGCTGCAAACCCTGCGCGGTCGCGTACCGGTGGTGGCAATGATTGGCAGCAAGATCGGCTGCTTTGGCGGGATGGGGTTTGTCGCTGCCGCTACCGACGTCATCGTGATGAGCGAATCGGGCCGCCTGGGGCTGACCGGGCCTGAGGTCATCGAACAGGAGATGGGCCGCAGCGAGTTCGACGCTTCTGACCGCGCGCTGGTGTTCCGCACCACCGGCGGTAAGCACAAGTATATCGTCGGCGACTGCAACTATCTGATTGCCGACTCGCTGGCAGCCTTCCACCAGCAGGCCGCGCTGATTGCCGACCTGCCCTGGCCGCAGATTGAAGCCATGCGCCGCATCGGCAGCGAAGCAAAAGTACGCGCCCAGATGGCGCTCACGCAAAAAATCAGCGAGTCAGAGCCATCAGATGCGCGGGATGTCTGGGCGATGGCGGGCAATACCGCGCCCCAGTCTCTGGTGGATATGGATCTCGACACGTTCCTGAGCAACGTTAAACGCCTGCCGGTGGAGGAAGCATAATGGAAAATTTACTCGGCCAGGGCCGCGCCGCTATCGATTTGATTGTTGACGAAAACAGCTTCGAAGAGAACGCGCTGGCGGATCTCGAGCTGCCTTATGAGGATTACGGCCCAGGGGCCGTCATCGGCAGCGCCCGTATTAGCGGTGAAGTCTGTACCGTTATTGCTAACGACGCCATGACCTTTAACCCGCGTTTTCCGGTGGTCTACGCCGGGGTTATCGGGCTGGAAGAGGGCTACAAAATGGCGCTGGCGGTCTATCGCACGCTGGCGATGGATAAAGACAAGCCCGTCGGCGAGAAACGTCCGCTGGTGCTGATCGTCGACACTCCCGGCAACGGGCCGGGCAAGCTGGAAGAGATCATCGGCATGAATAAAGCCACCGGTGCCTATCAGCTGGCACTGGCTGAGGCGCGCCATGCCGGGCACCCGATTATCGCGATGGTTATCGGTCGCGCCATTAGCGGCGCGTTTCTCTGCCACGGTTTACAGGCCGATCATATCCTGAGCCTGACGTCGGAATTTGGCACTATGATCCACGTCATGCCGCTGAGCAGTATCGCGCGTATTACCCGCCAGGACGTGGAGCGTCTGAGCGAACTTTCCCGAACCAATCCGGTCTTCGCGGCCGGGCCGGAGTTCTTCTGGCAACTGGGCGGGGTGGAAGCGCTGATCCAGGCGATCCCGGAGATGAAAGGGACGATCGTTCGCCATATCGCAGAAGTGCGCCAGCAGAAACAGGCGGCTGGCGTGACGGCGACAGGTCCGCAGGGGCGTGGGATCGCAGGCGAAGCGCGCGGCGGCAGAAAAATGCGCAACGTGATTCTGGCGCAGATGCGCGAGGATTATCGGGCGGTCGCGGCGCGGTATCAACCGGCCTGATTCTGGAGTTCGCGCTATGAACGATCCCATCGCCACACTCGAATGGCTGGTTGACGCCCAGCAGGGTATCCCCACGCTGACGGAGATGCCGCGCCGCACGCTGAGCGATAAAGGCATCGCTGGCCCCACGGCGGCTCACGTTATCGAGGAGATCCATACGCCGTTGAATCTGGCGCTGGTTACCTTTACCACCGGCAGCAGCGCATTTCAAAACATCGTCGGCGTAACGCAGAACGAACTGCCGTTGCGTATCGCGGCGGGTAGGCGTGTGCTGGCGGAATGCGGTGTAACCGCAGGGCAGCATATGGTGGTGACCTACGCGCCGCTGGTGAATGTGTTCACGCGTCAGGCGCTGGACGAGAGCGGTCTGCACTGGTCTTTTTTATCCCGCTCCTGCCGGGACGCGCTGCTGATTGCCCTGTGTCGCCAGCAGCCGGATGTGGTGGTGGGAGAGTCCTCATTTTTACGCGCCACGCTCGAACAGGCGCTAAAGATGAATCTGCAGGCGTATTTACCCAAAACGCTGACGATGATTACCGCAGGCACGCCCCTTGATGAAGCGCTGGTTCCGCTGTGCGCTTCGCTGGGTTATGGACTGCATGATGTCTACGGTTGCCAGGAATTCGGCTGGCTGATCCTGGACGGCCTTCCGCTGCGGGAAGATATTTCGCTGGTCGCCGCGCCGCAGGGCGGTGACTGGCGGGAAGTTATCGTTGGCGGCCTGCCGACCGGCGACAGCTTTCCCGTGGCGACCAACGGCCATCTGTGTAATGCGCAGGGCAAAATCCAGACCTGGAAGCGTCAGCGCACCACGCCGGAATATGACATGGTGGTGATGGCGACTACCGCCAATCACCGGGAAATTATCGAGCGGACGGCACGGACGATTTTACGTATCAAGGGGCGTGTTTGCCGGGTCAGCGCGCAGTTACAAACCCAGGCCAGCGCCACCCATATCCGCCTCTACCCCGTTACGGTTCCAGGGGAGGAAGCGGCAAAAACCGCGCCGGTCGATATTATCGGTCCGCAGGCCACCGCGCAGTTTGACGCCCTGCTGGCGGCGCAGCGAGATCTTCAGCAACAGGCGAAAAACGATCCGGCATGGAGCAAGCAGCGATGAGTGCCTTGCAACGCCATACTCTGTGCTGGCTGGACAGCGCTGAGCTGCGGCTGATTGCGAGGCAGTTGAACGGCGCGTTTAGCGCCCTCCCCGCCTCATGGCGGGAAGAGGCGCGGGACTATCTGCTCTCCGGATATCTCCCCGGCATTGTGCGCAGAGGCATTCGTGATGAAGTGAGTATTTCCCTGGGATTTTGCTTTCCGCAGCGCTGGCAAGGGCAGCGTTTACGGCTGGCGACGGTGGCTTCATTACAGGCCGTCACGCGCGTGTCAACGCCGGAGCAAACGGCCACCCTGCCTGCCGTCAGCCGTACCAGCGCGACACGTGCCTTTAACGCCCTGCGTCAGGCATGGCGCGGGCCGGAAACCGGGCTCGGCGTGTGGGGGTCGGTGGCGCTGGAGATGGCAACGCCCTGGCTATGGACGGACAGTCGCTCCGATTTAGATATCCGCATTACGCCCTGGCACGAAATGGCGTTAAGCGATTGTTACTCATTTCTGACTGATATTGCTCAGCAATATTCAGTGCGTATTGATGGGGAAATTAATTTACCCAACGGTTTTTCTATCAATATCCAGGAATGGTTTAGCGGGAGTCTGACCCTGCTGGCTAAAGGTGAGACCGATGTCGAATTAATGACGCGACATGATGTCGCCGGGTTAATAAAACATCTTTCAATGAAATATATTAAAGGAAATTAATATGTCTGAAGTTAAATCAAAAGTACCGGGTGTGGTCGATGAAGTTAAAGCTGCAGTGGGCGACAAAATTGAAAAAGGCCAGCCGGTTGTGATCCTGGAAGCCATGAAAATGAAAATGCCTGTCGCCTCGCCGGAGGCTGGCGTATTAAAGTCACTGGCGGTGAACGCAGGCGATCGCGTAAACCCAGGCATGGTCTTATTTGAAATTGCCGCTGAGTAGACCGTCACGTTTTTAATACTAAATAAATAGTGCGGCATTCCTTTGTGATATAACCATTATGCCTGAGTCATATCAGCGATAAACATTTCGCTGATATGACAGGCAGGGTGTGTACGTATAAATTGACTGTTGACTGTCCGCATCATAAAAACAGACTGTGCTAAAAGCCCTTGTCTTACTTTATTGTCATTTCCCGGTTCGGGTAGCCTCTTATGCTTTTAGTGTGGTTATAGAAAGAGAAACATCATGATTATTTACGGATTGATGTTAATGGGATTATGCATGTTCGCCGGGTTAATTGTCGGCGATCTTTTGGGCTTGCTGCTTGGAATTTCCGCCAATATCGGCGGCGTCGGCTTTGCCATGCTGTTTTTAGTCGTTATTTCCCAGAAGCTGACGGATAAGGGGCTGTTGTCTAAACCTGCCGAACAGGGGGTTGGATTCTGGAACGCGATGTATATCCCTATTGTTGTCGCCATGTCCGCGAACCAGAACGTTGTGGCCGCGCTCAAAGGAGGCCCGGTGGCGCTTATTGCTGGCCTTGGCGCAGTGGTGATTGGTTTTCTGCTGATTAAACCACTGAGCAAAATCGGCAACAAAAGCACGATGGCACGTTCAGCAGACTAACCGGTGGAGAGTATAAAGAATGGAACAATTCACAAAGATTCTTACCAGTAACTTCACCAGCAATGCCCTGGTCACCGCTTTTGTGGTGGTTGGTATTGTCTGCTGGGTTGCGGCCTGGCTTTCAACCCACGTCTTTCGCGGTAAAATTCACAGTTCGGCGATCGCCATTGCCGCGGGTCTGCTGCTGGCCTGGCTCGGCGGCGAACTCACCGGCGGCAAAAAAGGGCTTTCCGACATCACGCTTTTTAGCGGTATTGCGCTGATGGGTGGCGGCATGTTCCGTGATTTTGCCATTATCGCCACCGCCTTTGGCGTGAAGCTTGACGAGCTGAAAAAAGCGGGCCTCGCGGGCGCGCTGGCGCTGGTCATCTCCACAGTCCTCTCCTTCTACCTGGGTGCGATTGTGGCATGGGCTTTCGGCTATACCGACGCAGTCAGCATGGCGACCATTGGCGGCGGCGCGGTGACCTTTATTGTCGGCCCGGTTACCGGCGCGGCGCTTGGCGCAAGCTCGGATGTTATCGCGCTCAGTATCGCTGCCGGAGTGATTAAATCTATCGCCATCATGATTGTTACGCCGCTGGTGGCCAAACCCGCCGGACTGAACTCTCCCGCTGCAGCCATTGTCTACGGCGGGCTAATGGGTTCCACCAGCGGCGTGGCGGCAGGGCTGGCGGCGACTGACCCGAAACTTGTCCCTTATGGCGCAATGACAGCCACCTTCTATACCGGCCTGGGCTGTCTGCTGGCACCCTCTGCGCTCTATCTCTCTTTATCCCCGTTCTTTTAACCGCATGCGCCTGTTGTTTTATGCAACAGGCGCCAGGGAGACTTATGGATTCATTTCATCGTATGAAGCCCGGGCAAATTGCGATGCAGGCCTCACTGTGCACGCAGGAGGAAGAGGAGATTTTTCGGCAAAAGCTACTGGCCGATAAACCCGAACACCGAATCGGCTTTGCGTTTATCAGCGGCACCCCTGATGAACTGCGAAACAAACTTCAGCGCTCCGTCATCGGCTGTGCGTTGAAGAATCAAATCATCACCAGGCAGGAATCGGCCATTTTCACCTTATGCTCACTCAGCCGCCAGGCGCTGACCCACGCGTTAACGAATACTATCAGCGATGATCATATCCGCATGAAAATTGCTTTAGTCAGCACCCCCCGGTGGCTCGCCGTCGCCATGTACGGCGAAGCCCAGGTTTATCAGCGGATTACCCAGGAAATCATGGGGCTTTCTCTACATCGTTATTCTCCAGCATAAGCTGCCTGGCATACATACGGCATTCTGCGAGAAGAGATAGCAGTCCTGGATGATTTTCCTGGCTACGGGGAAAAACAAGCGATATCTCCTGCTCCATACGAAAGGCCTCCTGCAAAGGCAACAGGCGTATACCGCTACGAAAAAGCCCACGCATGCGCCCGGGAATAAGCGTGTAACCCACTCCGGCATTCACCATGCTCATTAACGAAAAAATATCATGCACCCGCAGCGCAATGTCAGGTTCAAATCCAGCGATACGAAACGCTTGCTGGAAACCTCTCCAGGTGGCGAACCCCTCACTCAGGGCGATAAACTTTTTACTCTGTAGCAGGGAGAGGTCAACGGGTACTGATAGAGTATCCGCATCCTGTACGGGAACCGCTAAATAAATGGAATCAGAAAATATCGTCCAGGTTTCGAATAAATGAGAATTATATTCATCGGGCGTTGAAATTAATGCTGCATCAATACTTCCTGCATTTAAAGCTTCTAATAAAACCTTATTAGAATTCATAATAAATTCTATAGAAAGTTCCGGGCGACGATTTTTCAACCCCTGAACAATCTGCGGCGCCGTTTTCAGCACCAGTGAATAGAGCAGACCTAAGCGTAATGCCGGAGAGTGATATCCTGAAGCTTCTCGCGTCATGTAAACACAGCGTTCCATGGCATCCATCACTTCTTTGGCATGCTTTTGCATCACCCAGGCCGCGGGACATGGTTGTAAATTTCGGCCATTATGCGTAAACAGAGCACAGCGTAGATTATCTTCCAGAGAATGAATGGCGCGGTGTACACTGACCGGAGATATTTTCATATTCTCTGCTGCCTTAGAAATATTCATGGTTTCCATATATCCAAGGAAAATTTCCAGTTTACGCAAAGTGATGTCTTGCTCAGGCATATAAACATCCCCTTATTTAAAATGACCTTACCTGATAATAAGAGAATGCTGGGGAATATATATTGAGCCAGATCGGTAATTCTGGCTCAGGTAGATTAAAATTACTGGTAAACCGGCAGCAGATTAACGCTCGACAGAATGTGTACAACCGCATTGCCAAGGCCAAACAGTAGGATCAGCACAATCATCGGTGTTCCGCCCCATACGCGGAACTGTGGGCTGCCGAAGCGTTTACGCGAGGCGCGAGCCAGCAGCGCCGGTACAATCGCCGCCCAGATCGTCGCCGCCAGGCCGGCATAGCCGATGGCGTAGAGGAAGCCATCGGGTTTCACCAGCCCGCCCATCATCGGCGGAATAAAGGTCAGCAGCGCAGTTTTAAAGCGCCCCAGCGCGCTGTCGTCAAAACCAAACAGATCCGCCAGGTAGTCGAACAGCCCCAGCGTGACGCCAAGGAACGAGCTGGCGACGGCAAAGTTAGAGAACACCACCAGCAGCAGATCCAGGCTCCGGCTGTTCAGCACCCCGCTCAGGGCCTGCACCAGCACATCAATATTGCCGCCCTTCTGCGCGATGTCGATAAACTGCGGACGCGGGATATTGCCCATCGTCACCAGCAGCCAGACCACGTACAGACCCAGCGCCAGCAGCGTACCGTAGGTTAAGCAGCGGATAATGGTGCGTGGATCTTTGCCGTAGTATTTCATCAGGCTCGGCACATTGCCGTGGTAGCCAAACGAGGCCAGGCAGAACGGCAGCGTCATTAGCAGATATGGCGCATAGGAGGCGTTCTTTTCCGCAACGTTAAACAGCGTCGTCGGCTCGACGTGCCCCAGCAGACTGCCAAAGGTCAGGAAGAAAGTGATCACCTTGGCGCCGAGCACAATAGCCGTCATGCGGCTCACCGCCCTGGTGCTCATCCAGACGATAAATGCCACCAGCAGCGCAAAGCCAAAACCCGCAGCCCGCGCCGGCACGTTCAGCGACATCTCGCTAAACGTATGATGTAGTATCGAGCCGCTGGCTGAAATATAGGCGTAGGTCAGGATATACAGCACAAAGGCGATCGACACGCCGTTGACCAGGTTCCAGCCCTTGCCGAGCAGGTCTTTGGTAATGGTGTCGAAGCTGGAGCCGATCCGGTAGTTAAGGTTGGCCTCGAGGATCATCAGACCGGAGTGCAGCATGCAGAACCAGGTGAAAACCAGCGCCGCCAGCGACCAGAAAAACCACGCGCCGGACATCACCACCGGCAGCGAGAACATACCCGCGCCGATAATCGTGCCGCCGATGATCACCACGCCGCCAAACAGGGACGGACGGGTTGCCGTAGTGGTTAGTGTCGCCATTTACCGAAATCTCCAGTCAAAAATACTTTCCCACGATGGGTGCGAAGCACTGTACCAGTACACGAGTACATAAGAAATAAAAAAAGCCCCAATCATGACGATCGGGGCTGTATTATTTAGTTTACGCTAGCGGACTGCGTTAATTATGCATCGCCACCGAAGCGACGGCGACCGGCAGAGTCATCGCGGCGCGGCGCGGATGCATCGTCACGACGCGGCGCACGGCCTTCACGACGTTCGCCGCTGAAACGACGACCATCACCACGACCGCCTTCACGACGCTCGCCACCGAAGCCACGACCGCCTTCACGACGCTCACCGCCGAAGCTACGACCGCCTTCACGACGTTCACCACCGCCACGACGTTCGGTGCGCGGCTGCGCATCGCCCAGCAGCTGCATGTTCATCGGCTTGTTCAGGATGCGGGTACGAGTAAAGTGCTGCAGCACTTCGCCCGGCATCCCTTTCGGCAGTTCGATGGTGGAGTGAGAAGCGAACAGCTTGATGTTACCGATGTAGCGGCTGCTGATATCGCCTTCGTTAGCGATCGCGCCAACGATATGACGTACTTCAACACCGTCATCGCGACCCACTTCAATGCGATACAGTTCCATATCGCCTACGTCACGACGCTCACGCTTCGGACGATCTTCGCGATCGCCACGCGGAGCGCGATCGTTGCGGTCGCCACGACGCTCGAAGCGATCGTCACGGTCACGGAACTCACGACGCGGACGCATCGGCGCATCCGGCGGCACGATCAGCGAGCGTTCGCCCTGGGCCATTTTCAGAAGCGCGGCAGCCAGCGTTTCCACGTCCAGCTCTTCGCCTTCCGCCGTCGGCTGGATTTTCGCCAGCAGCGCACGGTACTGGTCCAGATCGCTGCTTTCCAGCTGCTGCTGGACTTTCGCGGCGAATTTTTCCAGACGACGCTTGCTCAGCAGCTCTGCGTTCGGCAACTCCACTTCCGGGATGGTCAGCTTCATCGTACGTTCGATGTTGCGCAGCAGACGACGTTCGCGGTTCTCAACGAACAGCAACGCGCGGCCCGCGCGGCCCGCACGACCGGTACGACCGATACGGTGAACGTAGGATTCAGAATCCATCGGGATGTCGTAGTTCACCACCAGGCTGATACGTTCAACGTCCAGACCACGGGCTGCCACGTCAGTCGCAATCAGGATATCCAGACGACCGTCTTTCAGACGCTCCAGGGTCTGCTCACGCAGCGCCTGGTTCATGTCGCCGTTCAGCGCCGCGCTGTTGTAGCCGTTACGCTCCAGCGCTTCAGCCACTTCCAGGGTCGCGTTTTTGGTACGGACGAAGATAATCGCCGCATCAAAATCTTCCGCTTCCAGGAAACGCACCAGCGCTTCGTTTTTACGCATACCGTAGGCAGTCCAGTAGCTCTGGCTGATGTCCGGACGAGTGGTCACGCTGGACTGAATACGCACTTCCTGCGGCTCTTTCATAAAGCGGCGGGTAATGCGACGGATCGCTTCCGGCATGGTGGCGGAGAACAGCGCGGTCTGATGCCCTTCCGGGATCTGCGCCATAATGGTTTCTACGTCTTCGATAAAGCCCATGCGCAGCATTTCATCTGCTTCATCCAGTACCAGACCGCTCAGTTTAGAGAGGTCCAGGGTGCCGCGCTTCAGGTGGTCCAGCAGACGACCCGGGGTACCGACAACGATCTGCGGACCCTGACGCAGGGCGCGCAGCTGCACGTCATAACGCTGGCCGCCGTACAGGGCAACCACGTTTACGCCGCGCATATGTTTAGAGAATTCCGTCATTGCTTCAGCAACCTGTACCGCCAGCTCGCGGGTCGGCGCCAGCACCAGGATCTGTGGTGCTCTCAGCTCAGGATCGATGTTGTTCAGCAGCGGTAAAGAAAACGCTGCGGTTTTACCGCTACCGGTCTGGGCCATACCCAGAACGTCGCGGCCGTCCAGCAGATGCGGAATGCACTCAGCCTGGATCGGAGATGGTTTTTCGTAACCCAGATCGTTAAGCGCTTCAAGGATAGGAGCCTTCAGGCCCAGATCTGCAAAAGTGGTTTCGAATTCAGCCATGTAGTACGTGTGCCTCAAAATTAATGGCGGCCAGTCTACATAACTCATCGTGAAAATTTACGGTAATTTTCATTGAAAAGTGTGAACCGGCTCAAAGTAGGTGTATTAACGAACAACAACGCCCTCACCCGCGAAGGTGATGGCAAGCAAAAAACTATGGGCTGATGTGTTCGTCAGCTATTGCTGGTCCGATTCTGCCAGGTCATCTTGCTCCTGGCCCAAGAGCGATAATTCCAACAATGCGTATCGGTGCTCAACGTAGTTATGTACGTTGTTGGCGACCGCCAGTTTGAACAGTGCCGTAGCGCTGTCCTTGTCCCCCAGACTTAGGTAGTACTTACCTAAATAGAAGTTGGTTTCACTGAGATGCTCAGCGAGCGAGGTGTTATCCGTTGCGTCTGCCTTCAGACGAGTCATCAGCTCTTTTTCGCTAATGTCGCCAAGGTAGAACTCGACAATGTTCCATCCCCATTGCTCTTTGTCCGACTTGTCTAAGCGCTCTCTGAGTGCTTCAAGCGCCCGCTTCTCGTCGAGTTTACGCTCGGCGATATAAAGCCACAGGCTACGGAAAGGATCATTGGGATCGTCTTGATAAAACGCCAGCAGATCATCTTGCGCTAACTTAGCCCGGCCGCCGTAATACAGGGCGATACCGCGGTTCAAGTGCGCGTAGTTGTAAGTTGGATCAAGCTCAAGTACAGAATCAAACGCTTCATAGGCAGCATCAAAATTGCCTGCCTGCGTTAAGTAAATACCTAAGTAATTGAATACTTCAGGCATATCGGGTCGGATTGCCAGCGCTTGTGAAAAATCATTTCGCGCTAATGCCCTCAGACCGAGACTATCATACAACACTCCGCGCTCATATAAAAGCTGTGCGCGTTCGTCATCGGATAAAGCCCGACTGGCAAGAATTTGTTCCATACGTGCCAGAATCACTTCTTGCTGTAAAGTCGGTTGCAATGGTACTGCGAGGACGGCGTCCTTACGCCAGGCGGTGCTACTGCATCCTGCCAGCGTGAGAGCTGTCGCCACGAAACACCAGCGCAAAAAAGGCTTCATTTCCCACTCCCGAAGACAACGATTGGATGAACGTCCTGTTCCCCGGCTGCAAACGAGGCGTCCTGCCCGTAAAACGCCCTCCGCAAAAGCGGAGGGCTAACGGCAACCTTACTCGCCCTGCTCGGCAGCCGGAACTTCCGGCGCTGCGGCAGACGGAGTCTGTTCAATTGCTTCTTTGATGCTCAGACGGACACGGCCCTGGCGGTCAACTTCCAGAACCTTAACCGGCACTTCCTGACCCATCTGCAGGTAGTCAGTCACTTTCTCAACGCGCTTGTCAGCGATCTGCGAGATGTGAACCAGACCTTCTTTACCGCCGCCGATGGCAACGAACGCGCCAAAGTCAACGATACGGGTCACTTTACCATTGTAGATACGGCCAACTTCGATCTCAGCGGTGATCTCTTCGATACGACGGATAGCATGCTGTGCTTTGTCGCCGTCAGTCGCTGCGATCTTCACGGTACCGTCATCTTCGATTTCGATGGTGGTACCGGTCTCTTCGGTCAGGGCACGGATAACAGAACCGCCTTTACCGATAACGTCTTTGATCTTGTCCGGGTTGATCTTGATGGTATGGATACGCGGTGCGAATTCAGAGATATCGCCGCGCGGCGCGTTAATCGCCTGCTCCATCACGCCCAGGATGTGCAGACGCGCACCTTTAGCCTGGTTCAATGCAACCTGCATGATTTCTTTGGTGATACCTTCAATTTTGATATCCATCTGCAGCGCAGAGATACCGTCGCGGGAACCCGCTACTTTGAAGTCCATATCGCCAAGGTGGTCTTCGTCACCGAGGATGTCAGACAGCACGACGAAGTTGTCGCCTTCTTTCACCAGGCCCATGGCGATACCCGCCACGGCGGCTTTCACCGGCACACCAGCGTCCATCAGCGCCAGAGAGGCACCGCAGACGGAAGCCATGGAAGAAGAGCCGTTGGATTCGGTGATTTCAGACACCACGCGTACGGTGTACGGGAATTCTTCGATAGTCGGCATCACGGCCAGAACGCCGCGCTTAGCCAGACGACCGTGACCGATTTCACGACGCTTCGGAGACCCCACCATGCCAGTTTCACCTACGGAGTACGGAGGGAAGTTGTAGTGGAACAGGAAGGAGTCGGTACGCTCGCCCATCAGTTCATCGATGTTCTGCGCATCGCGTGCGGTACCCAGCGTCGCGGTAACCAGCGCCTGCGTTTCGCCACGGGTGAACAGTGCGGAACCGTGAGTACGCGGCAGAACGCCGGTACGAACGTCCAGACCACGGATCATATCTTTTTCGCGACCATCGATACGCGGCTCACCGGCCAGCACGCGGCTACGAACCACGTTTTTCTCGATAGCGTGCAGGATTTCACCCAGTTCGTTAGCGTCCAGGGTTTCATCTTCTGCAACCAGCGTAGCGATGGTTTCAGATTTGATCACATCAACCTGAGCGTAACGCTCTTGTTTGTCGGTGATACGGTAAGCATCGCTCAGGCGGGATTCAGCCAGCGCAGCAACGCGCGCGTTCAGCGCTTCGTTGACGGCTTCCGGCTGCCAGTCCCAACGTGGTTTACCGGCTTCTTTCACCAGGTCGTTGATGTTCTGGATAACAATCTGCTGCTGCTCGTGGCCAAAGACCACCGCGCCCAGCATCTGGTCTTCGCTCAGCAGTTCCGCTTCGGATTCCACCATCAGTACGGCCGCTTCGGTACCGGCCACCACCAGATCCAGTTTGCTGGACTTCAGCTCTTCCTGGGTCGGGTTCAGTACGTACTGGTCGTTGATGTAACCCACGCGCGCGGCGCCGATTGGGCCATTGAACGGAATACCAGACAGGGACAGCGCTGCGGAAGCGCCGATCATCGCGACGATATCCGGGTTAACCTGCGGGTTAACGGAAACAACGGTGGCGATAACCTGTACTTCGTTAACGAAGCCTTCCGGGAACAGCGGGCGAACCGGGCGGTCAATCAGACGCGCGATCAGGGTTTCGCCTTCGCTTGGGCGGCCTTCACGACGGAAGAAACCACCCGGGATTTTACCGGCAGCGTAGGTGCGCTCCTGGTAGTTAACCGTCAGCGGGAAAAAGTCCTGGCCTGGCTTCGCTTTTTTCTGGCCCACAACGGTCACGAATACCGCAGTGTCATCCATGCTAACCATCACAGCGGCCGTTGCCTGGCGCGCCATCATGCCGGTTTCCAGGGTCACGGTATGCTGGCCGTACTGGAATTTACGAACGATCGGATTAAGCAAAATTCTATCCTTTTTATCTATAAATCACGCCATATCTACGACATAGCGTCTATTGACCCGATCCTCTGCATCCTCGCGACTAATGACAACCTTTACCCGCCCCTGCGGATGAAGCCTCTCATTAGCCGCGCGAACCTCTGCATGAAGATCATTACTAGCAACAATACATGAGTTTTGAATGAATTGCTGCCGCCCGGTCGAAAAAAGGGGCCGTCAGGCCCCTTTTTCTGAAACTCGCAGAATTAGCGACGCAGACCCAGACGCTCGATCAGCGCGGAGTAACGTGCAACATCTTTACGTTTCAGGTAGTCGAGCAGTTTACGACGCTGAGAAACCATGCGCAGCAGACCACGACGGCTGTGGTGATCTTTTTTGTGCTCTGCAAAGTGGCCCTGCAGGTGGTTGATCTGTGCAGTCAGCAGTGCAACCTGAACTTCGGTAGAACCGCTGTCGTTTTCGCCACGACCAAACTCAGAAACGATTTTTGCTTTAGCTTCAACGCTTAGAGACATTTTAGAACTCCAGAAATTAAAAGAAAGAAAGGGTGCCGATCTCTAATTCAGCGACCCCTGATGCAACGCCCGTAAATGTTAAAACACTTTAGCGGACGTTAAGCGGCGATATTCTACTCGTAGCAGGCTTTTATCGCAAGAAAAGCGCTTACGCCGGGTATTCCACCACCAGACGACGCGGCGCCACGCGGCCTTCATCGTCAATTTCGCCCATGCCGAGAAACTTGCCGGATTCGCTTTCCATCACCCGCACCAGCCCGTTAAGCGGCGCGCCTGACTGACGTACCGGGTTGCCGTTTTTAAAGTAGACCGCGGAGGTCTCCGGGATGGTCACCAGCGGATAGTCCGAGGCCGGGCTGTCCATGGGCATCAGCAGCGGATCGAGCAGCTGCGCGGCAGGAATATCCTGCGCCGCCGCCTGATCGACCAGCGCCTGCAGCTGCTCGAGGGTTACCATCCGCTCAACCGGGTATTTGCTCACCGCCAGGCGACGCAGGAAAATCACGTGCGCGCCGCAGCCGAGCTTCTCACCTAAATCATCGATAATCGTCCGGATGTAGGTGCCTTTCGAGCAGTGGATCTCCAGCTCCAGCTCATCGCCTTCGTGGCGGATAAACAGCAGCTCATAGACGGTAATCGGCCGGGATTCCCGCGGGACGTCAATCCCCTGACGGGCATATTCGTATAGCTTCTTGCCCTGATATTTCAGCGCCGAGTACATCGACGGCACCTGCTGCGTCTCGCCGCGGAAGCTGTCCAGCGCCGCCGCCAGCTGTTCGTCGCTAAACGTCAGCGGGCGCTCTTCCACCACCTGGCCGTCGGCATCGGAGGTATCGGTGCGCTGGCCAAGTTTGGCGATCACGCGGTAGCGCTTATCGGAATCCAGCAGGTATTGGGAAAACTTAGTCGCTTCGCCAAGGCAGATCGGCAGCATGCCGGTCGCCAGCGGATCCAGCGCGCCGGTGTGTCCGGCGCGGTTGGCGTTATATATACGCTTTACTTTCTGCAGCACATCGTTGCTGGAGGCGCCCTGAGGCTTATCCAGCAGCAATACGCCGTGCACGTCGCGGCCGCGACGACGAGGACGACTCATCAGTCCTCCTTGCTGTCGTCCGGGTTCACACGACGCTCATCGTCGTGTTTCACCACGCTGGTGACCAGGTTGGACATGCGCATCCCTTCCACCAGTGAGTTGTCGTAGAAAAAGGTCAGCTCCGGCACGATGCGCAGGCGCATCGCTTTCCCCAGCAGAGAGCGGATAAAGCCAGAGGCTTCCTGCAGCGCTTTGATGCCCGCTTTCACCGCGGCTTCATCTTTGTCGTTGAGGAAGGTGACATACACCTTGGCATAGGCCAGGTCACGGGACATTTCCACACCGGAAACGGTGGTCATCATGCCCAGACGCGGGTCTTTGATTTCACGCTGCAGGATAATCGCAATCTCTTTTTGCATCTCCTGGGCCACGCGCTGCGGGCGACCAAATTCTTTCGCCATAATAAATTCTCCAGAATAAAGACAAAAAAGGGGCCTAAAGCCCCTTTTTAAAATGATTGCCGGGTGGCGCTTCGCTTCCCCGGCGGCTTAGCCATCCGATGATTAATCGATGCTACGCTGGATTTCGATGATTTCGAACACTTCGATCATATCGCCAACGCGAACGTCGTTGTAGTTCTTCACACCGATACCACATTCCATGCCGTTACGGACTTCGTTAACGTCATCTTTGAAGCGGCGCAGGGATTCCAGCTCGCCTTCATAGATAACCACGTTGTCACGCAGCACGCGGATTGGGTTGTGACGTTTGATGGTCCCTTCGGTAACCATACAGCCCGCGATGGCGCCGAATTTCGGCGATTTAAAGACATCGCGCACTTCAGCCAGACCGATGATCTGCTGTTTCAGTTCCGGAGACAGCATACCGCTCATCGCCGCTTTCACTTCGTCGATCAGGTTATAGATGACGGAGTAGTAGCGCAGATCCAGGCTTTCCGCTTCGATAACTTTACGCGCAGAGGCATCGGCACGAACGTTGAAGCCAACCAGAATCGCGTTGGATGCTGCAGCCAGGGTGGCGTCGGTTTCGGTGATACCACCTACGCCGGAACCGATGATCTTCACTTTCACTTCGTCGGTAGACAGTTTCAGTAAGGAATCGGAAATCGCTTCGACAGAACCCTGTACGTCCGCTTTCAGCACGATGTTCACTTCGTGAACTTCGCCTTCGGTCATGTTAGCGAACATGTTTTCCAGTTTAGATTTCTGCTGACGCGCCAGCTTAACTTCACGGAATTTGCCCTGACGATACAGCGCCACTTCACGCGCTTTTTTCTCGTCACGAACCACGGTCACTTCGTCACCGGCAGCCGGCACACCGGACAGGCCGAGGATTTCCACCGGAATGGACGGACCCGCTTCCAGCACTTCGCGACCCAGTTCGTCACGCATCGCACGCACACGGCCGTATTCGAAGCCGCACAGAACGATATCACCCTTGTGCAGAGTACCTTCGCGAACCAGAACGGTAGCGACCGGACCACGACCTTTATCAAGGAAGGATTCGATCACTGCGCCGCTCGCCATCCCGTTACGGACCGCTTTCAGCTCGAGGACTTCAGCCTGCAGCAGGATCGCGTCCAGCAGGTCGTCGATACCGGTACCAGCTTTCGCGGAGACGTGGACGAACTGGCTTTCGCCGCCCCACTCTTCCGGCAGGATGCCGTACTGGGACAGTTCATTCTTCACGCGGTCCGGATCGGCTTCAGGCTTATCGATCTTGTTCACCGCAACTACCACCGGCACCTGCGCCGCTTTGGCGTGCTGGATAGCTTCGATAGTCTGCGGCATCACGCCGTCGTCTGCCGCCACCACCAGAACCACGATATCCGTCGCCTGCGCACCACGAGCACGCATGGAGGTAAACGCGGCGTGGCCCGGGGTATCCAGGAAGGTGATCATGCCGTTGTCGGTTTCTACATGGTAAGCACCGATGTGCTGGGTAATACCACCCGCTTCGCCGGAGGCAACCTTAGTAGAACGAATGTAGTCCAGCAGCGAGGTTTTACCGTGGTCAACGTGACCCATGATGGTCACAACCGGTGCGCGCGGTTCAGCCGCCGCGCCGGTGTCACGGTCGCTCATTACCGCTTCTTCCAGCTCGTTTTCACGACGCAGGATAACTTTGTGGCCCATCTCTTCGGCAACCAGCTGTGCGGTTTCCTGGTCGATGACCTGGTTGATGGTCGCCATGGCGCCCAGCTTCATCATCGCTTTGATGACCTGAGAACCTTTCACCGCCATCTTGTTAGCCAGTTCGCCAACGGTGATGGTTTCGCCGATCACGACGTCACGGTTAACGGCCTGCGCCGGCTTCTGGAAGCCCTGCTGCAGAGCAGAACCTTTACGGTGCTTACCGCCTTTACCGCCGCGAACGGCCGCACGGGCTTCTTCACGATCGGCTTTCGATTCAGCGTGTTTGTTGCCTTTCTTCGCCGGACGGGCCGCTTTGCTGCTGCGGCTGCGGCCGCGACCGCCTTCGACTTCACGATCGTTATCATCTTCAGCCTGACGAGCATGCTGTGACGTGGTGACGTGATAGTCGCTGGTGTCTTCCGGGCTGTCTGAAGTTTCAGACCAATTTTTTTCGTTTTCTTCTGCCATACGGCGTGCTTCTTCCGCTACACGGCGCGCTTCTTCTTCAAGTTTGCGGCGTGCTTCTTCTTCCGATTTGCGCTTCAGTTCCGCGGCTTCGTTCTCGCGACGGATCTTTTCAGCCTGGGCGGTTTTGGTCATTTCGTCGGTATGTTGATTGCTCACTTTGTCTTTTTCCGCAGCTTCACGTTTCGCTTTATCAGCGACTTCACGTTTAGCTTGTTCTGCGGCCTCACGTTCAGCTTTTAATTGCGCCTCGCGTTTCGCTGCTTCTTCAGCTTCACGACGGGCCTGCTCTTCCGCTTCACGCTGCGCCTGCTCTTCCGCGGCCAGGCGTTCAGCCTCTTGCGGATCGCGTTTCACAAAGGTGCGTTTCTTGCGGACTTCGATTTGTACCGATTTACTCTTTCCACCGGTACCTGGAATATTCAACGTACTGCGCGTCTTACGCTGTAACGTCAGCTTGTCTGGCGCCGAACCATGCTCACGGTTCAGGTGCGTCAACAAAGTTTGTTTCTCTTGCGAGGTCACAGAGTCATCAGCCGTTTTGCGGATGCCTGCGTCAGCAAATTGCTGTATCAGGCGATCCACAGAGGTCTGAATCTCTGAGGCCAGCGCTTTAATAGTCACATCTGTCATGCTGTTCCTTCCTGCTACAGTTTATTACGCTTCGTCGCCGAACCAACAAATGTTGCGAGCGGCCATGATGAGCTCGCCAGCTTTCTCGTCGGTCATCCCTTCGATATCAGCCAGGTCATCAACTCCCTGCTCGGCGAGATCTTCCAGCGTACAAACACCACGGGCAGCCAGTTTGAATGCCAGGGCACGATCCAGACCTTCGAGATTCAACAGATCATCGGCAGGTTTGTTATCTCCCAGGCTTTCTTCCTGAGCCAGCGCCAGCGTAGTCAGTGCGTTTTTCGCACGCTCACGAAGTGCTTCAACGGTGGCTTCATCCAGACCGTCGATTTCCAGCAGTTCTTTCATCGGCACATAGGCCAGCTCTTCCAGCGAGGAGAAGCCTTCTTCAACCAGCACTGTCGCGAAATCTTCATCAATATCGAGATACTTGGTGAAGGTATCGATAGCGGCATGCGCTTCCGCCTGGTGCTTAGCCTGCAGATCGTCAACGGTCATCACGTTGAGTTCCCAGCCGCTAAGCTGCGAGGCCAGGCGGACGTTCTGACCGTTACGGCCAATCGCCTGCGCCAGGTTGCCCGCTTCTACCGCGATATCCATGGTGTGTTTATCTTCATCCACCACGATGGACGCGACGTCTGCCGGCGCCATAGCGTTAATCACGAACTGCGCCGGGTTATCATCCCAGAGGACGATATCGATACGCTCGCCGCCCAGCTCAGTGGAAACCGCCTGCACGCGCGCGCCGCGCATACCGACGCAAGCGCCAACCGGGTCGATACGCTTGTCGTTGGTTTTCACCGCGATTTTGGCACGAGATCCCGGATCGCGAGCCGCCGCTTTGATTTCCAGCACTTCTTCACCGATTTCCGGCACTTCGATGCGGAACAGTTCGATCAGCATCTCAGGCTTGGAACGGGTCACGAACAGCTGGGCGCCACGCGCTTCCGGACGGACTGCGTACAGTACGCCGCGAATGCGGTCGCCCGGGCGGAAGTTCTCACGCGGCAGCATATCTTCACGCAGGATCACGGCTTCAGCGTTGTTGCCCAGATCCAGAGTGATGTTGTCGCGGTTCACTTTTTTCACCACGCCGGTGATGATTTCACCTTCGTGCTCGCGGAACTGATCGACCACCATTGCGCGCTCGGCTTCGCGAACTTTCTGCACGATAACCTGTTTAGCGGTCTGGGTGGTGATGCGGTCGAAAGTGACAGACTCAATCTGATCTTCGACGTAGTCACCGACGTTCATGCTTTCATCTTCGAAACGCGCGGCTTCCAGCGTGATCTCGCGCGTCGGCTGGGTCACTTCTTCTACAACCAGCCAGCGACGGAAAGTGTCGAAATCGCCGCTCTTACGGTCGATTTCAACGCGAACGTCGATCTCTTGTTCGTATTTTTTCTTGGTGGCCGTTGCCAGCGCGCTTTCCAGCGCTTCGAAAATTTTCTCACGCGGCAGCGCTTTTTCGTTGGAAACGGCTTCAACAACAGCCAAAATTTCTTTGTTCATCGGGGCCTTTCACCTCAATCCAGACTGTTAAAAGTGGGGAACCAGGTTCGCCTTCTGGATGTTACTCAGCGCGAACACTTCATCTTTGCCTTCGACGGTTACCGTGATCATTTCACCGTCTACCGCTTTGATAATGCCCTGCCATTTGCGACGGTTCTGAACCGCCATGCGCAGCACCAGCGCAACTTCTTCGCCAGTGAAACGTTGATAGTGTTCGGCGGTGAACATCGGACGGTCGAGACCAGGCGAAGAGACTTCCAGGTTGTAAGCGACAGTGATCGGGTCTTCGACATCCATGACGGCGCTTACCTGGTGGCTCACATCAGCACAATCATCAACGTTGATGCCATCTTCACTATCAATATAGATGCGCAGTGTGGATGTGCGACCGCGAATAAATTCGATGCCGACCAGCTCAAAGCCAAGCGCTTCAACCGGCGCAGTGAGCATCTCTGTCAATTTTTGCTCTAATGTGGACAAACCCACCCCCAAGACATAAAAAAAGGGCGTATAGCCCAGTTATTCTGAAGTCAGATAACAAAAAACCCCGATAAATCGGGGCTTTAGATAACTGAACCCTGAGATCGCCATGGCGATCTGGAACACCTTCCGCAAGAATTCTTTCAAATTCGGCTACGAAGGACACCTAGTCCTCACAGTATATTTGAAAAAGTACTTAATGGGAAAGTGGTTGCGGGGGCCGGATTTGAACCGACGACCTTCGGGTTATGAGCCCGACGAGCTACCAGGCTGCTCCACCCCGCGCCTGAAACGTGGCATATTTTACTCTTTTTGAGCAAAAGACGCAAATACTGCTGGGATTTGGTACCGAAGACGGGACATAAAATCGGGATGAATTGTAACGGCAACTAGTATATTTTGTCAACATGCATTTTAGCGCCCCCGATTGCCGTTTGTGCTGGTATTTCAGGCTTTTTTAGCAAAAAGATGATGAAGCCCTTCCTGTCGCCAGTAAAAGATGGTTAAATGAATACTCACAATTAATGCATAAAAATGCAGTTAAGGTTGTTGGGTCGAACTCACCACAGTCTATCGAGCAGGGTTTTATTTTATGACGACGATTCTCAAGCATCTCCCGGTTGGTCAACGTATTGGTATCGCTTTCTCTGGTGGACTGGATACCAGCGCCGCGCTGTTATGGATGCGCAAAAAAGGCGCCGTGCCTTATGCATATACCGCTAATCTGGGTCAACCGGACGAAGACGACTACGATGCTATTCCGCGCCGCGCGAAAGAGTACGGCGCCGAAGGTGCCCGTCTGATCGACTGCCGCAAACAGCTGGTCGCAGAAGGGATCGCCGCGATTCAGTGCGGCGCTTTCCATAACACCACTGGCGGGTTGACCTATTTCAACACCACGCCGCTGGGCCGCGCGGTCACCGGCACCATGCTGGTAGCGGCAATGAAAGAAGACGGCGTTAACATCTGGGGCGATGGCAGCACCTATAAAGGCAACGATATCGAACGTTTCTATCGCTACGGCCTGCTGACCAACGCTGAACTGCAGATCTACAAACCGTGGCTGGACAGCGATTTCATCAATGAACTCGGCGGCCGTCACGAAATGTCCGAATTTATGATCGCCTGCGGCTTTGACTACAAGATGTCGGTCGAGAAAGCCTATTCCACCGACTCCAACATGCTCGGCGCTACCCACGAAGCGAAAGATCTGGAGTTTCTGAATTCCAGCGTCAAGATCGTCAACCCGATTATGGGCGTGAAGTTCTGGGACGAAAACGTGAAGATCCCTGCGGAAGAAGTCACCGTACGCTTTGAGCAGGGCCACCCGGTGGCGCTGAATGGCAAAACCTTCGCCGATGACGTTGAAATGATGCTGGAAGCCAACCGCATCGGCGGTCGTCACGGCCTGGGCATGAGCGACCAGATCGAAAACCGCATTATCGAAGCGAAAAGCCGCGGCATTTATGAAGCCCCGGGGATGGCGCTGCTGCATATCGCCTACGAGCGTCTGCTGACCGGTATTCATAACGAAGATACTATCGAGCAGTATCACGCTCACGGTCGCCAGCTGGGCCGTCTGCTGTATCAGGGCCGCTGGTTCGATTCCCAGGCGCTGATGCTGCGTGATTCGCTGCAGCGCTGGGTCGCCAGCCAGATCACCGGCGAAGTCACCCTTGAGCTGCGTCGCGGCAATGACTACTCGATCCTCAATACGGTATCAGACAACCTGACCTATAAAGCAGAGCGCCTGACCATGGAAAAAGGCGATTCCATGTTTACCGCTGAAGACCGTATCGGCCAGTTGACCATGCGTAATCTGGATATCACCGATACTCGCGAGAAGCTGTTCGGCTACGCGCAGTCTGGCCTGCTGAGCGCCTCCTCAGCGACGGGTTTACCGCAGGTTGAAAATCTGGAAAACAAAGGCAAATAATCGCCTGACGATGTTTACTCTCTCTGCCGGCGGCTCTCCGCCGGCTTTTTATTTTTTGTTACCAGTCAGCAGCAGAAAAATCGAAAAGAGGCATTTTTTCCTTATCACCCGGCCGGCAAAATTGTTGACTATAATAGCCTCAATTGATTAATTTATATCTGGTGATAAACATCATGAATATTAAACCGCCGATCAGGCCGCAAAAGGCCATTGACCGACTGATCGATGTGCTTGAGCCACACGCGACGCCCGTTAACGCGATCGCCAGAAAAAGACTAACGTGGGAGTATAAAGGTAAGACCCAACTCTTTATTTTTAAAAAAGGCGAGCTGTCGATTATTCGTAATTCCGACAAGCTATTGATGGTTACCGTCTATGAGCCGCATCTGTTCGGCGTGGCGGAAATGCTGCAGCCCAGCCGCAGCCATAGTCTGCGGGCGGAGGTCTCTTCCGAACTGCTGCGTATCGATTATGACCTGGCGTCGGCGCTATTCCGTCAGCACAACCTGTGGGAAGAAGTTACCAGCCTGCTGGCTTATCATACCTCGTATATGGTATATCGTGACGATCTGGTCCTGCAGCAGCGAACCTATTCGGTGATCCGTAACCATCTGCTGGAAATGATGCTCTTAACCGAAGAGACCCGGCAGCGCGTGTCTATTCTGGAATATATTCAGGACCGGACCCATCTGTCGCGCAGCAGTATTCTCAATGTCTTATCAGCCTTAAAGAAAGGCGGTTATATTGCCTTTGCCCGCGGCGGTTATTTGCAAAGTATCGCCTCGCTTCCGGAAAAATTCTAACCCGCGCCCGTCACCATCTTTTTGTCGTTATTCACCTTACTGTTGAAAATGTTTAAATTTAAATCAATAAACGCTAACGGTAAAAAAAGAAAAATTTTATGCTGAGTTCCTGAATTTACCGGTGGACAACATGTCCCTGAGATCAACCAGCAGACTGCCACTCACGGCGTTAACCGCCGGGCCTGCATCAGCTCAGGATATGCCACCGGAAATCGGCCAGGCGTGAGCAGCGGCAGCGGGAGTTGACCCCTCTTGTTTGCCGTCTGCAGCGACCATAACGATGAGATCCAAGAACCCGTTAATTTTGCCCGAACGCCCGTATCGGGCTTTTTTTTATCTGAAGGAATTCAACAATGAAGTCTATTGCTCCAAAAATGGTTGCCGTGATGATCGCTTTAGGGGCCAGCAGCGCTGCCTGCGCATCCGTTAACCTGCATGGTGAAGCCGGCGCCGAGTTTACCAATCTGTCCGCCAGCTTTGGTGCCGGGGAACCTGGCATGACGTTCAACACCCAGTGGGCCCACAGCGACAATGACGGGGACAGCGTAGGACTGGGAATGGGTTACAACTTTAACCTCGGGCCCTTTCTGATGACGCTGGGCGGTAAAGGGGTCTATTTGAACCCTAAAGATGGTGATGAAGGTTACGCTATCGCCGCAGGTGGTGGAGCAGAACTCCCACTCGGCCAGTACTTCACGCTCTTCGGTGAGGGTTATTACTCGCCGGACTCGATGTCCAGCGGCGTCGATGATTATGTGGAGGCCAATGCCGGGCTACGCCTTAACGTGCTTCCGTCGCTAAATATCGAAGCTGGCTATCGTTATATCGATATGGCGGGGAAAAATGGCAACCGCGACAACACCCTCGCCGACGGGGCCTATGCCGGGGTTAACTTCCGCTTTTAATCCATGCACAGGGATTGCCTTCCGGCAGTCCCTGTCTCATCTCAGCTGGTCAGCGGCACGCTTTTCAGTACACGGTTGATCTCCTGCAGACCAGCAACATTATTCTCTTTACGGTAAACGTCATTCATGGACGCCATCTGCTCCAGGCGGGTCAACGCGCCATACACCTGATATACCTCACTATGTCTGTCGAAAACATCGCGGCGCTCTACATCCTGCAAATAATGGCTTTTCAACGAATGATTAAGGCGACCAATCAGTGCCGTATTGTCCTGGAAATAGCGCGTCACCGCCTGGGCATTGTTCGCCGCAGTCCCCGGCTCACTGTGCGATACCGGTACGGTTAGCGTATTAATCGTCTCCACCGTTTTGGATGGCGATATTGAACTGCATCCCGCTAAACCGAGCACGCCGGCGACGATAAGCAACCCGATCTTGTTCATTGTGTCACTTCACCTCTGTTAATTTGACGAGGCGACTTTAACGACAGCAAAAGGAGGGGACCAGCGAAGAGATGTTTAATAATAAATGGTTGGTGGGGACAAAAACAAAAAAAGACGCTTTTCAGCGTCTTTCTTCTGGAATATTGGTACCGAGGATGGGACTCGAACCCACAAGCCCGTTAGGGCACTACCACCTCAAGGTAGCGTGTCTACCAATTCCACCACCTCGGTACAGAATACTTAGTGCGGGATATCGCTGGTCGGCTGAGCCGGCGCAGTTGGCTGAGTTTGCTCCGTTTTCGGCGCGCTCAGGTTATCCCACTCACTTCCTTTACTGGTCTTGTTGCTGTTGATGTTACCCAGCGCCAGACTGATGATGAAGAACAGCGCAGCCAGGATGCCGGTCATACGGGTCATGAAGTTACCAGAACCGCTGGATCCAAACAGTGTGCCGGAAGCGCCTGCACCGAAGGAGGCTCCCATATCAGCGCCTTTACCTTGCTGCAGCATAACCAGACCTACGAGGCCAATCGCTACAATAAGGAAAACAACCAAAAGAGCTTCGTACATAATCAACCTGTTCCTTGCGGATTCGCCGCATACCAAGTGCTTCGACCAATAAAGCGGGACGTTTTAACGTTTCCCACTGAAGCGGGTGTGAATACTAACCAAAGCGAATGACCTTCGCAAGGGCAATTTCGACACATTGTATCAACTGCAGAAAAAAACAGCAAAAAGCCGGTATTCGATCATAAAAAAGGCGGCAAGCGCCGCCTTTTTAACAACTTAGCCGGCAAGCTTAGACGCTTTTTACCGCTTCGGCGATGCGATGCGCAAACTCGTGCACCTGATCTTCATGCTCGCCTTCCACCATGACGCGGATCAGCGGCTCCGTACCCGATTTACGCAGCAGGACGCGGCCACGCTTACCTAATGCCGCTTCCACTTCTGCGGTCACCGCTTTGACATGCTCATTCTCCAGAGGGTTGCCGCTGCCCTCGGTAAAGCGCACATTCACCAGCAGCTGAGGGAACATCTTCATGCCGCTGCACAGGTCATGCAGGCTCATGTGGTTGCGTACCATCGCCGCGACCACCTGCAGACTGGCGACGATGCCATCGCCGGTGGTGGTTTTATCCAGCAGGATCACATGGCCGGAGTTTTCCGCACCGATGCGCCAGCCTTTTTCCTGAAGCATCTCCAGCACATAGCGGTCGCCCACCTTCGCGCGGGCAAACGGGATGCCTAGCTGCTTGAGCGCCAGCTCCAGGCCCATATTGCTCATCAGCGTACCGACGGCGCCGCCGCGCAGCTGTCCCTGACGCAGCCCTTCCCGGGCGATGATGTAGAGGATCTGGTCACCATCGACTTTATTGCCTTCATGGTCAACCATGATCACCCGATCGCCATCGCCGTCGTAGGCAATGCCCAGATCGGCTTTTTCCGCCAGCACGCGCGCCTGCAGCGCCCGCACGTCGGTAGCCCCGACCTCTTCGTTGATGTTGAGGCCGTCAGGCTCGCAGCCCATCGCGATAACCTGAGCGCCCAGCTCGCGGAATACATTGGGAGCGATGTGGTAGGTTGCGCCATGCGCACAGTCCACCACCACTTTCAGCGTGGAGAGGCTCAGTTCGTTGGGAAAGGTGCCTTTACAAAACTCAATGTAGCGCCCCGCGGCATCGACGATACGGCTGGCTTTGCCCAGCTCAGCCGAGTCCACACAGGTGAGTTCTTTCTCCATTTCAGCTTCAATCGCCTCTTCCACATCATCCGGCAGCTTGGTGCCCTCAATGGAGAAGAACTTGATGCCGTTGTCGTAGAAAGGGTTATGTGAAGCGGAGATGACGATCCCCGCCTCGGCGCGAAAGGCGCGCGTCAGGTAGGCGATCGCCGGCGTCGGCATTGGCCCGGTGAACGATGCAGAGAGTCCCGCTGCCGCCAGCCCGGCTTCCAGCGCCGATTCCAGCATATAGCCCGAAATACGGGTATCCTTGCCGATGATAATTTTACGCGAGCCGTGGCGCGCTAACACTTTACCCGCCGCCCAGCCGAGCTTAAGCACAAATTCCGGAGTGATCGGCGCATCGCCGACGCGGCCACGAATACCATCGGTGCCAAAATACTTGCGGTTACTCATAACGTTTTTTTCCCTTAGCGGCGAGGGTGGCTTCCACCACGCGCAGCGCTTCTACCGTTTCTTTGACATCATGGACGCGGATAATCTGCGCGCCCTGCATTGCTGCTATGACGGCACACGCCAGGCTGCCGTTCAGCCGTTCCGACGGCCCAACGTTCAGCAACTGACCTACCATCGACTTACGCGACATACCGACCAGCAGCGGCAGACCAAAGTGATGAAACTCTCCCAGCCTGGCCAGCAACTGATAATTGTGGGTGAGATTTTTACCGAAACCGAATCCCGGGTCGAGCAGCAATTTTTCTTTTGCGATCCCCGCCTGTTCGCAGCGCACGATGTGTTCATTAAAAAAGCGCTCTACATCGGCGAAGACATCCTCATACTTCGGCGCCTCCTGCATGGTTTTCGGCTGTCCCTGCATATGCATCAGACACACCGGCAACCCGGTTTCCGCCGCGGCCTGCAGCGCGCCGGGTTCGGTCAGCGAACGAATATCGTTAATGATATGCGCCCCCGCTCGGGCCGATTCGCGGATAACCTCCGCTTTGGAGGTGTCCACTGAGATCCACACCTCAAAGCGCTGGGCGATAGCCTCCACCACCGGGATCACCCGCGCAAGCTCCTCTTCCACGCTAACCTCAGCCGCCCCTGGCCGCGTCGATTCACCGCCGATATCAATGATGGTCGCCCCGGCGTTGATCATCAGATTGGCATGCTTCACCGCCTCAATCAGCGAATTATGGGCGCCGCCATCAGAGAAGGAGTCAGGCGTCACATTAAGAATACCCATCACGTGGGGGTGAGAGAGATCGAGGGTTGAGCCCTGGGCTACAAGTTTCATCACAAAATCCCTGAGACAGAAGAGGTTAAAAAAGAAAAACCCCGGAGCGGGCGCCCCGGGGTTTTAAGGTTAAAACAAGACATCAACAGCGGCAGCTTATTTGTCGCCCAGCTGCTCTGACATGGTATTGCCCGGGTTCGGCGTACGCGGTTCATCAACCGGACGCGGCGCACGAGGCGTGCCATTGTTGTCAGAGTTGTTAGAAGAACCTGGTTCTTCCCAACCCGCTGGCGGACGAACATCGCGACGAGCCATCAGGTCGTCAATCTGCGGCGCATCAATGGTCTCATACTTCATGAGCGCATCTTTCATCGCGTGCAGAATATCCATGTTGTCGTTCAGCAACTGGCGAGCACGACCATAGTTACGCTCAATCAGCGATTTCACTTCCTGGTCGATGATACGCGCGGTTTCATCGGACATATGCTTCGCTTTCGCGACGCTGCGGCCGAGGAACACTTCACCCTCTTCTTCCGCATACAGCAGCGGACCGAGTTTGTCGGAGAAGCCCCACTGGGTCACCATGTTACGCGCCAGGTTCGTCGCCACTTTAATGTCGTTGGACGCGCCGGTAGAAACATGTTCCGGACCGTAGATAATCTCTTCCGCCAGACGACCGCCGTACAAGGTGGAGATCTGACTTTCCAGTTTCTGACGGCTGGCGCTGATCGCATCGCCTTCCGGCAGGAAGAAGGTCACACCCAGCGCACGACCGCGCGGGATAATCGTCACTTTGTGTACCGGATCGTGCTCCGGCACCAGGCGACCGATAATCGCGTGGCCCGCTTCGTGGTAAGCGGTAGACTCTTTCTGCGCTTCCGTCATCACCATGGAGCGGCGTTCCGCACCCATCATGATTTTGTCTTTCGCTTTTTCGAACTCAACCATCGAGACGACGCGTTTGTTGCCGCGGGCAGCAAACAGGGCCGCTTCGTTGACCAGGTTGGCCAGGTCGGCACCGGAGAAGCCAGGGGTACCGCGAGCAATGATTGCCGCATCGATATCCGGCGCCAGCGGAACGCGACGCATATGCACTTTCAGGATCTGCTCACGACCGCGAACATCCGGCAGGCCAACCACCACCTGGCGGTCAAAACGGCCCGGACGCAACAGCGCGGGGTCAAGAACGTCCGGACGGTTAGTCGCCGCGATAACGATAATGCCTTCGTTACCTTCAAAGCCGTCCATCTCAACCAGCATCTGGTTCAGGGTCTGCTCACGTTCATCGTGACCACCGCCAAGACCGGCACCACGCTGGCGGCCGACGGCGTCGATTTCATCGATGAAGATGATGCAAGGCGCTGCTTTCTTAGCCTGTTCGAACATGTCACGCACACGAGATGCACCAACACCGACGAACATTTCTACGAAGTCAGAACCGGAAATAGTAAAGAACGGCACTTTTGCTTCGCCAGCGATCGCTTTCGCCAGCAACGTTTTACCGGTACCTGGAGGACCGACCATCAGGACGCCTTTCGGGATCTTACCGCCCAGTTTCTGGAAGCGGCTCGGCTCACGCAGGTATTCCACCAGTTCGCCGACTTCCTCTTTCGCTTCGTCACACCCGGCAACGTCAGCAAAAGTGGTTTTGATCTGATCTTCCGTCAGCATACGGGCTTTGCTTTTGCCGAAGGACATCGCGCCCTTCCCGCCGCCGCCCTGCATTTGCCGCATAAAAAAGATCCAGACGCCGATCAACAGCAGCATAGGGAACCAGGAGATGAAGATGGAAGCCAGCAGGCTTGGCTCTTCTGGTGGTTCACCAACCACTTTGACGTTTTTAGTCAACAGGTTATCGAGCAGCTTCGGATCGTTAACCGGAATGTAAGTCGTGTAACGGTTACTATCTTTCTTGGTAACGTTGATCTCACGTCCGTTGATACGCGCTTCGCGAACCTGGTCCTGATTGACCTCTTGCAGGAAGGTAGAATAATCCACCTTGCGGCCATTCGACTCGCTGGGCCCAAAGCTCTGGAATACTGACATCAGCACAACGGCAATGACCAGCCAGAGTATTAGGTTTTTCGCCATGTCACTCAAGGGATTAACCTCTTATTACAACTGTGTTAAAAACAGCGTCAGGATACTCTATATCCAGTTTCTTTCAAACTTTCGTTTGAAATCTGCCGGTTATGGTTTACGCCCGGTCGCTACAATATACACTTCACGCGAACGAGCGCGGGAAGAGTCCGGCTTACGAACTTTGACCTTCGTAAACAGGGAGCGAATTTCTCGAAGATACTCATCGAAGCCTTCGCCCTGGAACACCTTCACTACAAAACTACCACCTGGCGCTAATACATCACGAGACATTTCAAGCGCCAGTTCTACCAGATACATAGCCCGGGGAATATCCACCGCCGGTGTTCCGCACATATTCGGCGCCATATCGGACATGACCACTTGTACTTTACTGTCGCCCACTCGCTCAAGTAACGCTTTCAGGACTAATTCATCACGAAAATCGCCCTGAAGGAAGTCCACACCAACAATTGGATCCATTGGTAAAAGATCGCAAGCGATGATGCGGCCGCTGTTGCCGATCTGCGTGACCGCATACTGCGACCAGCCACCGGGAGCAGCACCGAGGTCAACTACCGTCATCCCCGGCTTAAAAATTTTGTCACTTTGCTGTATTTCATCAAGTTTAAACCAGGCACGGGAACGTAACCCCTTTTTCTGTGCCTGTTGAACATATTTATCGCTAAAGTGTTCCTGAAGCCAGCGGCTTGAGCTGGCAGAACGCTTTTTACCTGTCATTTAACATTCCCGTTCGGGTTCATCGTACTTTACTGCGTAAAAATCGACGCGGTAGTTTGGCGATATATGGGAGATGGCGGTAGAATGACCCGTTTTCAATCCCAACGTAAGCAAAAAAATACGATGAATCTGAGTACTAAACAAAAACAGCACCTGAAAGGTCTGGCACATCCGCTCAAGCCGGTAGTTATGCTTGGCAACAATGGTTTGACCGAAGGGGTACTGGCCGAGATCGAACAAGCGTTAGGGCACCATGAACTCATCAAGGTGAAGATCGCCTCAGAAGATCGCGAAACTAAAGCCTTGATCGTGGAAGCTATCGTGCGCGAAACCGGCGCCTGTAACGTACAGGTCATCGGTAAAACGCTGGTTCTGTACCGCCCAACGCCAGAGCGTAAAATCTCGCTGCCACGCTAAGAATATCCTCAATCCCGACACAACTTTGTGTAAAACGAGGGATTTCTGTGGCCAGGCGAGCAAAATGCCATGCTCGTGACGTTGATAAAAGGCCGCTATGCGGCCTTTTTCCTTTCTTTACAATCTATAAACATCGTAGCGGGAAATACGCCTTACAGGTATTCAACCTTAGTAATTTCGTATTCCACTTCCCCACCCGGTGTACGGATAGTCACGACGTCATCCTGCTCTTTACCGATCAGACCACGGGCAATCGGCGAGTTCACGGAGATCAGATTCTGCTTAAAATCAGCTTCGTCATCGCCCACGATACGGTAGGTCTGCTCCTCGTCAGTATCGAGGTTCAGCACACTGACGGTTGAACCAAAAATCACCCGGCCATTGTTCGGCATTTTGGTGATATCGATAACCTGCGCGTTGGACAGTTTCGCTTCGATGTCCTTGATACGCCCTTCGCAGAAGCCCTGCTGTTCACGCGCGGCGTGATACTCGGCATTCTCTTTCAGATCGCCGTGTTCACGGGCCTCAGCAATAGCGGCAATGATTTCAGGACGACGCACAGACTTCAGATAATCCAGTTCTTCGCGCAGTTTTTCAGCGCCACGTAAGGTCATCGGAATCGCTTGCATTAGTTATACCTCTTTATCATTCCTTCAGGGAACGGATAGCCCCGCTCCGCCACCTGTCCTGTACACGGGCAGGACACGAGCAAAAAGAAACCGACCCGGGAAACACTCCCCAGGTCAGCAGCAATTTTTCATTTGATAGGTATTTTACCCCGAAGTTCATTATGGGTCATCGTTTACTTTACTGGGCGTTGCACCGTAGTATGACGGCCTGGCTTCAGGTTGTTAGCGCGAGATTATGCGATTTCCCAGATTTATCATCGGATTGACTGCCGGTATAGCGCTTAGCGCTCAGGCGGCGAATATTGACGAGTACATCACCCAGCTTCCCGCCGGTGCGAACCTTGCCTTTATGGCGCAAAAGGTCGGCGCGTCGACGCCGGAAATCGACTATCACAGCCAGCAAATGGCGCTTCCAGCCAGTACGCAAAAGGTCATCACCGCGCTGGCGGCGCTGCTGCAACTGGGGCCCGATTTTCGCTTCACCACCACGCTGGAAACCAAAGGCTCACTGGACGGCGGCGTGCTGAAAGGCGATCTGATCGCCCGCTTCGGCGGCGACCCAACGCTGAAGCGGCAGGATATTCGCAACATGGTGGCGACGCTAAAAAAAGCTGGCGTGCAGCGTATCGACGGCAATGTGCTTATCGATACCTCGGTCTTCGCCAGCCATGATAAAGCGCCGGGGTGGCCGTGGAACGACCTGACGCAATGCTTCAGCGCTCCGCCTGCGGCGGCGATTGTCGACCGCAACTGCTTCTCGGTCTCGCTGTATAGCGCGCAGAAGCCGGGCGATCTCGCCTTCATTCGCGTCGCCTCCTATTATCCGGTCACTATGTTTAGTCAGGTTCGCACCCTGGCGCGCGGCTCATCGGAAGCGCAGTATTGCGAACTGGACGTGGTGCCGGGCGACCTTAACCGCTATACCCTCACCGGCTGCCTGCCGCAGCGTAGCGAACCGCTGCCGCTGGCCTTTGCGATACAGGATGGTGCCAGCTATGCCGGGGCGATCCTTAAAGCGGAGCTGAAGCAGGCGGGGATCGCCTATAGCGGCACGCTGCTGCGTCAGACGCTGGCCAATGAGCCCGGTACGGTATTAGCCACCACCCAGTCGGCGCCGCTGCACGATCTGCTGCGGATCATGCTGAAGAAATCCGACAACATGATTGCGGATACCGTTTTTCGTACCATCGGTCATGCCCGGTTCGGCGTACCAGGGACCTGGCGGGCAGGATCTGATGCCGTACGTCAGATCCTGCGTCAACAGGCTGGGGTTGATCTCGGCAACACCATCATCGCCGACGGCTCTGGCCTGTCGCGCCACAACCTGATCGCCCCGGCGACCATGATGCAGGTGTTGCAGTATATCGCCCAGCACGACACCGAGCTCAACTTCATCTCTATGCTGCCGCTGGCGGGCCATGACGGCTCGCTGCAGTATCGCGCCGGCCTCCATCAGGCGGGCGTCGATGGCAAAGTCTCGGCGAAAACTGGGTCGCTGCAGGGGGTTTATAACCTTGCGGGCTTCATCACTACCGCCAGCGGGCAAAAGGTGGCCTTCGTGCAATACCTCTCCGGCTACGCCGTGGAGCCAGCCGATCAGCGTAATCGCCGCATACCGTTGGTGCGCTTTGAAAGCCGGCTTTATAAGGATTTGTACCAGAACAACTAAAAACAAAAGGGCCGCATCAGATGCGGCCCTTTTTGATCCAGAGAAGTCAGGATTAGCGTTTGTAGATGAATTCGACGCCTTCTTCGTCGTCTTCGTCCCAGTCGTCATCCCAGTCTTCGTCATCTTCCACTTCGGCTTCGGCCTCTTCAAGCTGCTGACGGTGATAGTCGTCCCACATAAACTCGACTTTCTCCGGCTTCTGCTCTTCTTCCGCCTGCACGATGGGGTTTTCGATGATGAAGGTCATCACGTCCCAGCACAGATCTTTGACGCCCTGCTGGCTGGCGGCGGAGATCAGGTAGAATTTCTCTTCCCAACCCAGCGCTTCAGCAATCGCCTTCGCTTTAGCTTCGGCTTCCGCTTTGTCCATCAGGTCAATCTTGTTAAAGACTAACCAGCGCGGTTTGGAGGCCAGCTTCTCGCTGTATTTCTCCAGCTCGCCGATGATGATGCGCGCGTTCTCAACCGGATCGGAACCGTCGATAGGCTCGATGTCGATCAGGTGCAGCAATACGCGGCAGCGCTCAAGGTGCTTGAGGAAACGAATACCGAGGCCTGCGCCTTCCGCTGCGCCTTCAATCAGCCCCGGGATATCGGCGACCACAAAGCTCTTCTCGTTGTCCATACGCACCACGCCCAGGCTTGGCACCAGGGTGGTAAACGGATAGTCAGCCACTTTCGGCTTGGCGGCGGAGACCGCACGGATGAAGGTGGATTTACCGGCGTTCGGCATCCCCAGCATTCCGACGTCCGCCAGCAGCATCAGCTCCAGCTGCAGGTCGCGCTTATCACCCGGCGTACCCATGGTCTTCTGACGCGGCGTACGGTTAACGGATGATTTAAAGCGGGTGTTGCCCAGACCGTGCCAGCCGCCCTTCGCCACCATCAGACGCTGACCGTGTTTGGTCATATCGCCCATGGTCTCGCCGGTGCCTTGGTCAATAACCCGGGTCCCGACCGGCACTTTTACCGTCACGTCTTTACCACGCTTACCGGTACAGTCGCGGCTCTGGCCATTCTGCCCGCGTTCGGCGCGGAAAGATTTTTCAAAACGGTAGTCGATCAGGGTATTCAGGTTCTCGTCCGCTTCCAGCCAGACATCGCCGCCGTCACCGCCATCGCCGCCGTCCGGGCCGCCTTTCGGAATATATTTCTCGCGGCGGAAGCTTACGCAACCATTGCCGCCGTCACCTGCTACGACCAGGATCGTTGCTTCATCTACAAACTTCATTTTACTCTCCGTAAATCATTCGCCTGAGCGGGGCAGCGGTACTACCGCCTCTCGCTTACGCCAACGTCCCCAAAGACGATGACCGATGGCGGAATACATCGCGCCCGCAACCACGACAAACGCACCGAGATAACCAATCAGGTTTAACATCGGTCTGGCGAAAACATCGGGCCAGGCCATTGATAATAAATCAGAAAACAGTAGCGTAAACAGTGGCGTCAAGGTGATTAACGCGCTGACCTGCGCCGCCTGCCAGCGCGCCATGGCTTCCGCCAGCGCGCCGTAGCCGACCAGGGTATTTAGCCCGCAAAAAATCAGGCATGCCAGTTGCCAGCTGCTTAACCGGGATATCACCCCAGGCTCAGCGAGCGGCAGTAATGCAATCGTACATAAAGTGTACAGCAAAAATAGTATCTGCTGCGATGCCAGACGGCGCAATAACACCTTTTGCGCGACGCCGTAGCTTACCCACACCGTGGCGGCAGCAACGCCGAAAATTACCCCCCACGTGTAGTCCGTCAGGCGGGTAAAGATTTCAATCAGGCTGGTGTTGAAGAACATCACCAGCCCGCTGAGCAGCATCAACGCGCCCACCACCTGGGTGCCGCGCATGCGCTCTTTCAGAATCACGACGCTAGCCACCATCATGCCCACCGGCGATAGCTGGCCGATGACCTGAGAAGCCGTGGGGCTGAGATACTGCAGGGAAGAACTGAACAGAATGAAGTTACCGAACAGACCGCCGGTGGCAATCGCTAATAAGACCAGCCAGCGCGGCTTGCGAAAAATCCGCAGCGGCGGCAGTTTGCCTTTGATCGCGAGGATCGCGCCAAGGCCAATACTGGCCATCAGGAAGCGATAAAACACCACCGTTGGCGGCGCCATCACCTCAAGAACCTGCTTCATTGCAATCGGCAACGCTCCCCAACACATCGCGGTGGTAAGCGCCAGAATAATGCCAATCCCAGCCTGCTGCTTCATGCCTGTTTCCCTGCAAAAATTTTCCGGTAGACGAATGTAAAAAGCCCCGCAACGTGTTGCGGGGCTTTCATCCGTTACCGGGACGCGAAAAACTTATTCAGCAACGATGCTGATGAATTTACGGTTTTTCGGGCCTTTAACTTCGAACTTGACTTTACCGTCAGTCAAAGCGAACAGAGTGTGGTCACGGCCGCAACCAACGTTGGTGCCAGCGTGGAATTTGGTACCACGTTGACGAACGATGATGCTACCTGCCAGAACTGCTTCACCGCCGAAACGTTTTACGCCCAGACGTTTAGCTTCTGAATCGCGACCGTTACGAGTCGAGCCGCCAGCCTTTTTATGTGCCATTTAAATCTACTCCTCAGGTCTTAGGCGCTGATGCCAGTGATTTTCACATCAGTGAACCACTGACGATGGCCCTGCTGCTTACGATAGTGTTTACGACGACGAAACTTAACGATTTTAACTTTCTCGCCACGACCGTGAGCAACAACTTCAGCTTTGATTACGCCGCCCTCAACGAAAGGAACGCCGATCTTGATTTCTTCACCGTTTGCGATCATCAGCACTTCAGCGAACTCAACAGCTTCGCCAGTTGCGATGTCCAGCTTTTCCAGGCGAACGGTCTGACCTTCGCTTACTCGGTGTTGTTTACCACCACTTTGGAAAACCGCGTACATATAAAACTCCGCTTCCGCGCACCTCTTCGTGTGATTCAGAGTGCGCTATAAATATTCACAATAGGGCGCGAATATTACGCAAAACGCGAGCCTTTGACAAGAGCGATTAGCGATCAATGCAGAAAAAAAACACAACTTTCACGACAACGTTTATCTACGGCAATTTTTCAGTACAATCATATCTTCTTTTAATTCTGTCTTAATCCTTCTGTGATCCCACCTGGATTCATGGTAACAGGACATTTGGCCCGGCTTTTGCGATGAATTTAGAAAAAATCAATGAGTTAACCGCGCAAGATATGGCGGGTGTCAATGCGACGATTCTTGAGCAACTCAACTCCGATGTTCAGCTTATCAATCAGTTAGGCTATTACATCGTCAGCGGCGGCGGCAAACGCATTCGCCCGATGATTGCTGTGCTCGCCGCGCGCGCGGTGGGTTATCAGGGGAGCGCGCATGTCACCATTGCTGCGCTGATTGAATTTATTCATACCGCCACCCTGCTGCATGACGACGTCGTCGATGAGTCTGATATGCGTCGCGGCAAAGCCACGGCAAATGCGGCGTTTGGCAATGCCGCCAGCGTGCTGGTCGGCGATTTTATCTATACCCGCGCCTTTCAGATGATGACCCAGCTGGGCTCGCTGAAGATCCTCGAGGTCATGTCGGAAGCGGTGAACGTTATTGCCGAAGGCGAAGTGCTGCAGCTGATGAACGTCAATGACCCGGATATCACGGAAGAGAACTACATGCGCGTCATCTACAGCAAGACGGCGCGTCTGTTTGAGGCAGCCTCGCAGTGTGCGGGACTGCTGGCCGACTGCACTGCGGAAGAAGAGCGCGCGTTGCAGGATTATGGCCGCTATCTCGGCACCGCTTTCCAGCTGATCGACGATTTACTCGATTACAGCTCCGACGGAGAGCGGCTCGGTAAAAACGTCGGTGACGACCTCAACGAAGGCAAACCGACGCTACCGCTGCTGCACGCCATGCACCATGGTACCGCCGATCAATCGGCGATGATCCGCGGGGCTATCGAGCAGGGCAACGGCCGCCATCTGCTGGATGCCGTCCTGGAAACGATGGCTGCCTGCGGTTCGCTGGAGTGGACGCAGAAACGTGCTGAAGAAGAAGCTGACAAAGCGATTGCCGCGCTGCAGATTCTCCCGGACACCCCCTGGCGTGAAGCCTTGATCGGGCTGGCGCATATCGCGGTTCAGCGCGATCATTAATCCCCTCTCCTTCCCGCGCAATGCGCGGGAAAGTTCCAGTAAAAACCCATTCCCTACCGTAAATTTCCGGATATCTTGATACATTCTGAATATTCCGACGCTTTAACAGAACTTGTTAGAACCTTACCTGGTGCGCGGGTATAGTGTCTCCGTCGCCCATATGGGCCGTTCAGGATCTTTATCACCAGGAGAATTTATGGATAAGTTCATCGACTGGCATCCCGCAGATATTGTTGCTGGATTACGTAAACGGGGAACATCGCTGGCGGCAGAGTCGCGACGGCACGGTCTGAGTTCTTCAACGCTGGCGAACGCCCTGACCCGCCCCTGGCCGAAAGGCGAATTAATCATCGCCACGGCGCTGGATACACAGCCATGGGTCATCTGGCCGTCACGCTACCATGATCCGGTAACGCATGAGTTTATCGACAGAACGCAGATGATGCGTCAGAAGAAGATGGACAAGTGATGGGATTATGCGACAAGGACCCGGGAGAGACACCCGGGCCCTGTCAGGACGCGATTACTCGCCTTTCACGCGCTGAATATTGGCACCCAGCGCCTGCAGTTTATCTTCGATACGCTCATAGCCACGATCGATATGATAGATGCGATCGACGATGGTGGTTCCCTCAGCGATACAACCTGCCAGCACGAGGCTCGCCGAAGCACGCAAATCGGTCGCCATCACCTGCGCGCCCGAAAGCTGCTTCACGCCATGACAGATCGCGGTATTGCTCTCGATCTCCGCGTGAGCACCCATACGGATCAGTTCCGGAATGTGCATAAAGCGGTTTTCAAAGATCGTTTCGGTGATCACGCCGGTCCCTTCCGCGACCAGGTTGAGCAGCGTGAACTGGGCCTGCATATCGGTCGGGAAGCCCGGATGCGGCGCGGTACGCACGTTAACCGCTTTCGGACGGTTGCCGTGCATATCAAGGCTGATCCAGTCTTCGCCCGTTTCGATGTCCGCTCCGGCGTCGCGCAGCTTTGCCAGTACGGCATCGAGGGTATCTGGTTGCGCGTTACGGCAGAGGATCTTGCCGCCGGAAATGGCTGCGGCCACCAGGAAGGTCCCGGTTTCAATACGGTCCGGCAGCACACGGTAAACGCCGCCGCCCAGACGCTGCACGCCTTCGATAGTGATGCGATCGGTACCCTGGCCGCTGATTTTTGCGCCCAGCGCGTTAAGGAAGTTCGCGGTATCGACGATCTCCGGCTCGCGAGCGGCGTTTTCGATAATCGTCGTACCCTCGGCGAGGGTCGCTGCGCTCATGATAGTGACGGTGGCGCCGACGCTCACTTTATCCATCACGATATGCGCGCCTTTCAGACGACCATTGACCGAAGCTTTTACATAACCTTCTTCCAGTTTGATCTCGGCGCCCAGCTGTTCCAGGCCGCTAATATGCAGATCGACCGGACGCGCGCCGATGGCGCAGCCGCCAGGCAGAGAGACTTGTCCCTGACCGAAACGCGCCACCAGCGGCCCCAGCGCCCAGATAGAGGCGCGCATGGTTTTCACCAGATCGTACGGAGCACAGAATACATCGACCGGGCCGGCGTCAATCCACACCGAACCATTGCGCTCTACCTTCGCGCCCAGCTGACTCAGCAGCTTCATGGTGGTATCGATGTCTTTCAGCTTAGGTACGTTCTGGATCTCTACCGGCTCTTCGGCAAGCAGCGCGGAAAAGAGGATTGGCAGGGCGGCGTTTTTTGCACCGGAGATGGTGACTTCGCCCTGAAGGCGAGTCGGCCCCTGAACACGGAATTTATCCATTGATTCTGTTCTCTATTAAAAATTCACATACGCTGCAGGGGATCCCCCACAGCTTAGAAGCCATTTAGTTTGCGGTCTCGCGCCCACTCCTGCGGAGTAAAGGCCTTGATCGACAGCGCATGGATGCGGTTGTCAGCAATATATTCCATCAGCGGCGCGTAGACGCTCTGCTGCTTTTTAACCCGACTCATGCCATCGAACATCTCACCCACAGCAATAACCTGAAAGTGGCTGCCATCGCCAGAGACGTGGACTTCCTGGAGGGGGAGTGCGTTCATCAGCACGGTCTGAATTTCATGATTTTCCATGGGCTCAAATTTATCTGATAGTGAAAACAGCCCAACATCTTAGAGGAAAGTGGCGCGGTCTTAAACAAGCAAAAAGCCCCGGCGAAAAGATTGCCGGGGCTTTCGGAATAGCTTCAGCGCTAAGACACTGAAAAGATTATGGGATCATATCGACAGGCAGGTTGTAAAGACCGACCAGCGTTTGTAGATTTTCGCTCTTGCCGATCAGCTGCGCTTCCCGGCCCTGGCGGCGAATCAGCGCTACAAAATGCATTAACAGCGCCAGGCCCGCCGTGTCCACGCGCGTGGTCTGACTGAGATCGATGATCGCTGTCCCCGCCGTCGCCTGGGCACGTGCCTCCCAGAGCGGGACCAGCAGATCCTGGTCCAGCTCTCCGTGCAGCGCCAGCGTCTCGCCATCACGAGTCCAGCTCAGCTGCCCGCTCATTATTTTTTCTGTTCCAGGGTGATCGGCTGAGCGGAGATCGCTTTGAGCTGCGCGGTCAGGCCATCAACGCCCTTGGTACGCAGCAGGTCGCTCCACTCGTTTTGTTTGGTGGTGATCATGCTGACCCCTTCCGCAATCATATCGTAGGCCTGCCAGTTGCCGGTCTGGGTATTTTTACGCCACTGGAAGTCGAGACGTACCGGCGGACGGCCGTTCGGGTCGATGATAGTGACGCGGATCGGAATGATGGTCGCGCTGCCCAGCGGCTGTTCCGGGGCAATCTGATAGGTCTGACCATGGTACATTGCCAACGCCTGGCCATAGGCCTGCTTCAGGTATTCACGGAAGGCGGCAAAATAAGCTTCACGCTGCGCCGGGGTAGCTTCTTTGTAATAGCGGCCCAGCACCAGCGCGCCGGCATACTTCACCTGCACATAAGGCAGAAGCTCCTGGTCGACGATGTCGCGCAGATAGTTAGGGTTGGCCTTGATCTTCGGCTGTTCATTCTTCAGGCGATCGAAGGTTTTCTGCGCCGCTTCATTCATCAGCTTATACGGATTGGACTGGTCTGCCGCCTGGGCGGCGGTCAGCGGGGCAATCACCAGCATGGCGACCATGAGTAAGCGTTTAAACATATCGTGTTTCTCCTGAAATTAATGCGTCGTGCCGGCTGCCGGCGTCGCGTCAGTATGACCTTCTGCCTCGGCCTTATCATTGCCAGAATTCTGATTGTCGCCGCCCTTACTGTTATAAAGGAACTGACCAATCAGATCTTCCAGCACCATAGCGGACTTGGTGTCCTGGATAGTACCGCCGTCTTTAAGAATAGTCGTCCCGAGGTCCGGGTCTTCAAAACCGACGTTCAGCGCCAGATACTGCTCGCCCAGCAGGCCAGAGGTGCGGATCGCCAGCGAACTGGTATCCGGGATATGGTTGTAGCGCTCATCGATATCGAGCTCCACGCGCGGCAGATAGGTTTTCGGGTCGAGGGTGATGTCCGCCACGCGGCCAACAACCACACCGCCGATGCGCACCGGCGAGCGTGCTTTCAGGCCGCCGATATTATCGAAGGTCGCGTAAAGACGGTAAGTCGGCTCGGTACGTAGCGAGGTGACGTTCGCCGCCTTCAGGCAGACAAACAGCGCCGCCAGCAGCGCCACCAGTAAGAACACCCCTACCCAGATTTCATTTTTTTTCGTTTGCATGAACTCAATTCCCAAACATCAGCGCAGTCAGCACAAAATCCAGCCCCAGAACCGCCAGCGACGCATGCACCACGGTGCGCGTAGTCGCCCGGCTAATCCCGGCGGAAGTGGGGATAGCGTCATAACCATTGAATAACGCAATCCAGGTTACCGTAATGGCGAATACCAGGCTCTTAATCAGGCAGTTCACCAGATCCATTCGCCAGTCGACGGCATTTTGCATCGCGGTCCAGAAAAAACCACCATCAATGCCTTTCCAGCTCACGCCCACCAGCGCTCCACCCCAGATCCCCACCGCAACGAAGATAATCGTCAGCAGCGGCAGCGAAATGACGCCGGCCCAGAAACGGGGAGAAATGACGCGGCGCAGCGGATCCACCGCCATCATCTCCATACTGGAGAGCTGTTCCGTGGCCCGCATCAGGCCAATCTCGGCGGTCAGCGCCGACCCGGCGCGACCGGCAAACAGCAGCGCGGCGACCACCGGCCCCAGCTCGCGCAGCAGCGACAGCGCCACCAGCATGCCAAGACTGGTCTCTGCGCTGTAGGTGGTTAAGACCAGATACCCCTGCAGCCCGAGCACCATACCGATAAACAGGCCCGATACAATGATAATCAGCATCGACAGAACGCCGACGTTGTAGAGCTGACGAACCAGCAGCGGCGCGTGCTTGCGAAACTCTGGTTTGCCGACAACGGCGTTGAACAGCATTAATCCGGCGCGTCCAAAGGTCGCGGTGGTTTTAATACCGCGATGGCCTAGCGCGGCCAGCGCATTAAACAGCATCAGTCGCTCAACTCCCTATGCCTAATAAATCATGGTGATAGTCGCCAGCCGGATAACGGAACGGCACCGGGCCGTCGGCAATACCATCAATGAACTGACGAACCCGAGGGTCCGCATTCTCACGTAGCGACTGGGCGCTGCCGTGGGCGACAATCTTTTTATCCGCCACGATATACGCATAGTCCGCAATGCTCAGCACCTCAGGCACATCGTGCGAAACCACGATGCAGGTGACACCCAGCGTGCTGTTGAGTTCAGAAATCAGCTTCACCAGCACGCCCATGGTGATGGGATCCTGCCCGACGAACGGTTCGTCGAACATAATGAGATCCGGCTCCAGGGCAATGGCCCTCGCCAGGGCGGCGCGGCGCGCCATGCCGCCGGAAAGCTCAGAGGGCATTAACTTCGCCGCACCGCGCAGCCCTACCGCCTCCAGCTTCATCATCACCGTCGTATGCAGCAGCGCAGGCGGCAGATGCGTATGTTCGCGCAGCGGGTAGGCGACGTTGTCAAAGACATTGAGGTCGGTGAACAGCGCCCCGGACTGGAACAGCATGCTCATCCGCTTACGCACCGTGTACAGACGCGAACGGGTCATCTGCGGCACGTTCTCGCCATCGAACAGGATCTCTCCCCTGTCCGGCGGGATCTGTCCGCCGATCAGGCGTAACAGGGTAGTCTTGCCGATCCCCGAAGGTCCCATAATCGCAGTAATTTTACCGCGCGGCACCGACAGCGAGATGTCGTCGAAGATCACGCGATCGCCGCGAGAAAAGCGGATACCGCGCACTTCAACTAAATTCGCCTGAGTTTGGCTCATAAAATCATCCTTACTAAGCACCTGATGGGCAAGCATCGCCCTTTCTTACGCCACAATCACAACATTTTTACAGAATCTTACCTGCACAGGTTAGCGAAAGCTGGCATTTGTTTTACTTTTGGCACGCATAAAGTCAAAATTAAGAATTCGTTACGCTGCGTAGGGATAACCCAGCGAGGCGACGATTATACCTGAAGAAAGGACTTTAGATGCTCTTAGCGACGGCTCTGTTAATTATTGGTTTATTGCTGGTTGTCTACAGCGCCGATCGTCTGGTCTATGCCGCCTCCATCCTCTGTCGCATGTTGGGGATCCCGCCGCTGATCATCGGTATGACGGTGGTGAGTATTGGCACTTGCCTGCCAGAGATCATGGTTTCCACCGCGGCCTCGCTGCATGGACAGACCGATCTGGCGGTGGGCACCGCGCTCGGCTCCAACATTACTAATATTCTCCTGATCCTCGGTCTGGCTGCCTTACTCAGGCCATTTACCGTGCATTCTGATATTCTGCGCCGCGAATTACCGCTAATGTTGCTGGTCAGCGTACTGGCAGGGCTGGTGCTCTATGATGGTCAACTGTCCCGTCTCGACGGCCTGTTTTTACTGGCGCTGGCGCTGCTATGGCTGCTGTTCACCATCAAAATCGCCCGTCTGGCGGAACGCCAGGGAAGCGATAGCCTGACCCGCGAACAGCTGGCCGAACTGCCGCGTGAAGGGTCGCTGCCGGTCGCTCTGCTGTGGTTAGGGGTGGCGATGATCGTCATGCCGATGGCCACCCGCATGGTGGTAGATAACAGTACGGTGCTGGCAAACTATTTTGCCATCAGTGAACTGACCGTCGGCCTGACGGTAGTGGCGATAGGCACCAGCCTGCCGGAGCTGGCCACCGCCATCGCCGGGGCGCGCAAAGGGGAAGATGACATTGCCATCGGCAATATCATCGGCGCAAATATCCTCAATATTGCGCTGGTGCTGGGTTTGCCGGCGCTGATCGCGCCGGGAGCCTTTGCGGCGGAAGCCTTTACCCGCGACTATGGCGTGATGTTGCTGGTCAGCCTGATCTTCGCCGTGCTGTGCTGGCGCCGCCAGCAGCAGCCGGGACGACTGGTTGGCGCGCTGCTGGTCGGCGGTTTTGTGGTTTGGTTGGCGATGCTGTTCTGGACAGCGCCGCTCTTCGTTGAATGACTCGGGATAACATCATGTCGCAAATAGATTTGCCCACGGATTTTGACTTTCAACAGGCAGGCCGTCAGGTGCTGGAAATTGAACGTGAAGGTCTGGCCCAGCTCGATCAGTATATAAATGACGATTTCACCCGCGCCTGCGAAACGATTTTCCGCTGCGGCGGGAAGGTCGTGGTGATGGGGATGGGCAAATCCGGCCATATCGGCCGCAAAATGGCGGCAACCTTCGCCAGTACCGGCACGTCGGCATTTTTTGTCCACCCAGGCGAAGCCGCGCACGGCGATTTGGGCATGGTTACGCCGCAGGACGTGGTGATTGCGTTGTCGAACTCCGGCGAATCGAACGAAATCCTCGCGCTGATCCCGGTCCTGAAACGTCAGCAGGTGAAGCTTATCTGCATCACCAGCCGGCCTGAAAGCAGCATGGCGCGCGCGGCGGATATCCATCTGTGCGTGAAAGTGCCGAAGGAGGCCTGTCCGTTAGGGCTGGCGCCCACCTCCAGCACCACCGCCGCGCTGGTGATGGGCGATGCCCTCGCCGTCGCCCTGCTGGAAGCCCGCGGCTTTACCGCTGAGGATTTCGCTCTCTCGCATCCGGGTGGCGCACTCGGTCGTAAGCTGTTGCTGCGTGTCAATGATATTATGCATACCGGTGATGAGATCCCGCACGTCGGCCTGCAGGCCACCCTGCGCGATGCGCTGCTGGAAATCACCCGTAAAAATTTAGGTATGACCGCTATCTGCGATGACGACATGAACATCATCGGTATCTTTACCGACGGTGACCTGCGCCGGGTCTTCGACACCGGCGTTGATATGCGCGATGCCAGCATTGCCGACGTCATGACCCGGGGAGGGATCCGTATCCGTCCCGGCACCCTGGCGGTGGATGCGCTAAACCTGATGCAATCCCGTCATATCACCTGCGTGCTGGTTGCCGATGGCGACCATCTGCTGGGTGTGGTACATATGCACGATCTCCTGCGCGCGGGCGTAGTGTAAGTAAGGAAAAAATAATGAATAATGCTGATGCTCCGTTAGCGACCTGCTATGGGCCGGTAAGCCAGACGTTTCTCGATCGCGCGGCTAAGATCCGTTTACTGATCCTCGATGTCGACGGTGTATTATCCGACGGGCTTATCTATATGGGTAATCACGGCGAGGAGCTGAAAGCGTTCAACGTCCGCGATGGCTATGGTATCCGCTGCGCGCTGACCTCTGGCATTGAAGTGGCGATTATTACCGGACGAAAAGCTAAACTGGTAGAAGATCGCTGTCAGACGTTGGGCATCACGCATTTGTATCAGGGGCAGTCGGACAAGCTGCTGGCGTTCCGCGATCTCACTGACAAACTGGGCGTGCGGCCAGAGGAAGTCGCCTACATCGGCGACGATCTGATTGACTGGCCGGTGATGGCCGAAGTGGGGCTTAGCGTCGCCGTCGCGGATGCGCATCCGCTGCTGCTGCCGCGCGCCGATTACATCACCCGGATTAATGGCGGACGCGGCGCGGTACGCGAAGTCTGCGATTTGTTACTATTGGCGCAGGGCAAGCTGGATGAGGCCAAAGGGCAATCAATATGAGTAAAACCAGACGTTGGGTTATCATTTTACTGTCGCTGCTCGCGCTGATCCTCATCGGCCTGAATCTGGCGAATACGGACGACACGGCCCAGCCGGAGGTCAATCCCAACGACCCGACGTATAAAAGCGAACACACTGACACCGTGGTGTACAGTCCGGAAGGCGCCCTGAGCTATCGGCTGATTGCCGAGCACGTGGAGTATTTTTCCGATCAGGAGGTCTCCTGGTTTACCAAACCGGTGATGACCACCTTTGATACCAATAAGGTGCCGACCTGGTCAGTCAGAGCAGATAAAGCGAAGCTAACAAATGACCGGATGCTCTATCTTTACGGGCACGTTGAGGTGAATGCGCTCGCGCCTGACTCTCAACTGCGCAAAATTACGACGGATAACGCCCAGATAAATCTGGTAACGCAGGACGTTACCTCCGATGACATGGTGACGTTATACGGCACCACATTTAATTCCAGCGGCCTGAAAATGCGTGGAAACCTTCGCAGCAAAAATGCCGAGCTGATTGAAAAGGTGAGAACCTCTTATGAAATTCAGAACAAACAAACTCAGCCTTAAGATTGCGCTCGCCGGCGCGTTACTGGCCGCCAGCCTGCCGGCCCTCGCCAAGACGGGCGATACCGATCAGCCGATCCATATCGAATCCGATCAGCAGTCGCTGGATATGCAGGGCAATGTCGTCACCTTCACCGGTAACGTGGTCGTGACGCAGGGGACGATCAAAATTAACGCTGATAAAGTGGTGGTCACCCGTCCGGGCAATGAAAAAGGCAAAGAGGTGATCGAAGGTTTCGGTAACCCGGCCACCTTCTACCAGATGCAGGATAACGGCAAACCGGTAAAAGGCCGGGCGTCGAAAATGCGCTATGAGCTGCAGAACGATTACGTCGTGCTGACCGGCAACGCGTACCTTGAACAGCTCGACAGCAACATCAAGGGCGACAAGATCACCTATCTGGTGAAAGAGCAAAAAATGCAGGCCTTCAGCGACAAAGGTCGACGCGTCACCACCGTTCTGGTGCCGTCCGAGCTGCAGGACAAAAGCGGCAACCAGCAAAAGAAGAGTAACTAATCCGTTATGGCAACCTTAACTGCGAAGAATCTCGCTAAAGCGTATAAAGGCCGCCGCGTGGTGGAAGATGTCAGTCTCACCGTTAACTCGGGGGAGATTGTCGGCTTGCTTGGCCCCAACGGCGCCGGTAAAACCACCACCTTCTACATGGTGGTCGGGATTGTGCCGCGCGACGCGGGCAATATTATCATTGATGACGAAGACATCAGCCTGCTGCCGCTGCACGCGCGCGCGCGCCGGGGGATCGGCTATCTGCCGCAGGAAGCCTCGATTTTTCGTCGCCTGAGCGTTTATGACAACCTGATGGCGGTCCTGCAGATCCGTGACGATTTGAGCAGCGAGCAGCGGGAAGATCGCGCCAAAGAGCTGATGGAAGAGTTTCATATTGAGCACCTGCGTGACAGCCTCGGTCAGGCGCTCTCCGGTGGTGAACGCCGCCGCGTCGAAATCGCCCGCGCGCTGGCGGCCAACCCGAAATTTATTCTTCTGGATGAACCCTTTGCCGGCGTGGATCCGATCTCGGTTATCGACATCAAACGCATCATTGAGCATTTGCGCGACAGCGGCCTCGGCGTACTGATTACCGACCATAACGTCAGAGAGACTCTCGCGGTCTGCGAACGCGCGTATATTGTCAGTCAGGGACACCTTATCGCTCATGGTACACCGCAGCAGATCCTCGAAGATGAGCAGGTTAAGCGCGTGTATCTTGGGGAAGACTTCAGACTCTGATAGGGTAGAGGTTACAGACGTTTTAGCCGGAGATATTTACCCTGAACATGAAGCAAGGTTTGCAATTAAGGCTTAGCCAACAGCTTGCCATGACGCCGCAACTGCAGCAGGCGATTCGTTTGCTGCAGTTGTCCACGTTAGAACTCCAGCAAGAGCTCCAGCAAGCGCTGGAAAGTAACCCGTTGCTTGAGCAAACCGATCTTCACGACGAGGTAGAGGCGAAAGAGGTGGAGGACCGCGAGTCTCTCGATACCGTCGACGCACTTGAGCAAAAAGAGATGCCCGACGAGCTTCCTCTCGATGCCAGCTGGGATGAAATCTATACCGCCGGTACGCCGTCAGGCAACGGCGTGGACTACCAGGACGACGAACTCCCCGTTTATCAAGGCGAGACCACCCAGACGCTGCAGGATTACCTGATGTGGCAGGTCGAGCTGACGCCCTTCACCGATACCGACCGCGCCATCGCCACCTCCATTGTCGACGCCGTCGACGATACGGGCTACCTCACCGTTCAGATTGAAGATATCGTCGACAGCATCGGCGATGAGGAGATCGGCCTCGAAGAAGTGGAAGCCGTCCTGAAGCGCATCCAGCGTTTTGATCCGGTTGGCGTCGCGGCGAAAGATCTGCGCGACTGTCTGCTGATCCAGCTCTCGCAATTCGCCAAAGAGACGCCGTGGCTGGAAGAGGCCCAGCTGATTATCAGCAATCATCTCGATCTTCTGGCCAACCATGATTTCCGCACCCTGATGCGGGTGACCCGGCTAAAAGAAGAGGTGCTGAAAGAGGCGGTGAACCTGATCCAGTCCCTGGATCCCCGTCCAGGCCAGTCCATTCAAACCAGCGAACCGGAATATGTCATTCCCGACGTGCTGGTGCGCAAGGTCAGCGGCCGCTGGACCGTGGAGCTCAACGCCGACAGCATTCCACGGCTGAAAATTAATCAGCAGTATGCGGCAATGGGCAACAGCGCCCGCAATGACGCCGACGGCCAGTTCATTCGCAGCAATCTGCAGGAAGCCCGCTGGCTGATTAAAAGTCTGGAAAGCCGCAACGATACCCTGCTGCGCGTGAGCCGCTGCATCGTAGAACAACAGCAGGCTTTTTTCGAACAGGGTGAAGAGTATATGAAGCCGATGGTGCTGGCCGATATCGCCCAGGCCGTCGAGATGCATGAATCGACGATTTCCCGTGTCACCACGCAAAAATATCTGCACAGTCCGCGCGGTATTTTTGAACTGAAGTATTTCTTCTCCAGCCATGTCAATACCGAAGGCGGCGGCGAAGCCTCGTCGACGGCGATTCGCGCGCTGGTGAAGAAACTCATCGCCGCGGAAAATCCCGCGAAGCCGTTGAGCGACAGTAAGCTCACCTCCATGCTGTCCGAGCAGGGTATCATGGTCGCGCGCCGCACTGTCGCGAAGTACAGAGAGTCTTTATCCATCCCGCCGTCAAACCAGCGTAAACAACTGGTCTGACACAACCGATAAGGAAGACACTATGCAGCTCAACATTACAGGACACAACGTCGAGATCACTCCCGCGATGCGCGACTTCGTCACGGCGAAGTTCAGCAAGCTGGAACAATTTTTCGACCGGATCAATCAGGTCTATATTGTGTTAAAAGTAGAGAAAGTGACGCAAATTGCGGACGCGAATCTGCATGTCAACGGTGGCGAAATCCATGCCAGTGCGGAAGGGCAGGATATGTATGCAGCTGTCGATGGTCTTATCGACAAGCTGGCAAGGCAGTTAACGAAGCATAAAGATAAACTAAAACAACACTAATTGTCCGGGCCCCCCTGCGTCAGCCGCCAGGTAACATCGGCGACGGGCGCGGGGGCGCTCAGGTGAAATTATGATGAACAACGATTCGGCTCTACAACTGAGCAACGTCCTGAACCAGGAATGTACCCGTAGCCAGGTTCACTGCCAGAGCAAGAAGCGTGCTCTGGAAATCATTAGCGAACTGGCCGCCAAACAGTTAAGTTTGCCGCCGCAGGTGGTGTTCGAAGCGATCCTCACCCGCGAAAAAATGGGCAGTACCGGGATTGGCAATGGTATCGCCATTCCCCACGGAAAACTGGAAGAGGATACGCTGCGTGCTGTCGGCGTTTTTGTCCAGCTGGAAACCCCCATCGCCTTCGACGCGATCGACAATCAGCCTGTCGACCTGCTGTTCGCGCTGCTGGTGCCGGCCGATCAGACAAAAACCCACCTGCATACGCTCTCCCTGGTGGCCAAACGGCTGGCCGACAAAGCGATTTGTCGTCGCCTGCGCGCGGCGCAGAGCGATGAAGAGTTGTATGAGATCATCACCGAAGCAGGAAGCAGCGATGACGCATAACGGCAGTCGCACCTTATCCTTTATCGTACTGAGGAGAAACGGTACATGGTACTGATGATCGTCAGCGGCCGCTCGGGCTCGGGTAAATCCGTCGCTCTGCGAGCGCTGGAAGATATGGGCTTTTACTGCGTGGATAACCTGCCGGTCGTGCTGCTGCCCGATCTGGCACGGTCGCTGGCTGACCGCAATATTTCGGCGGCCGTCAGCATCGACGTGCGGAACATGCCGGAATCACCGGAGATCTTCGAGCAGGCGATGAAAAACCTGCCGGAGTGCTTTTCGCCGCAGCTGCTATTTCTCGATGCCGATCGCAACACGCTGATCCGTCGATACAGCGACACCCGTCGCCTGCATCCGCTGTCGAGCAAGAATTTGTCGCTGGAAAGCGCCATCGATGAAGAGAGCGATCTGCTGGAGCCCCTGCGCTCGCGTGCCGATCTGATTGTCGATACCTCGGAGATGTCGGTTCACGAGCTGGCGGAAATGTTGCGCACCCGGCTGCTGGGTAAACGAGAACGCGAACTGACCATGGTCTTCGAATCCTTCGGCTTTAAGCACGGTATCCCGATCGATGCCGATTACGTCTTTGACGTGCGCTTTCTGCCAAACCCGCACTGGGATCCGAAGCTGCGTCCCATGACCGGTCTGGATAAGCCGGTGGCCGCCTTCCTCGATCGGCACACCGAAGTGCACAACTTTATTTACCAGACCCGGAGCTATCTTGAGCTATGGTTACCGATGCTGGAGACCAACAATCGCAGCTATCTGACGGTGGCCATTGGCTGCACCGGCGGTAAACATCGTTCGGTTTATATTGCTGAACAACTGGCTGACTACTTCCGCTCGCGCGGCAAAAACGTGCAGTCTCGTCATCGGACGCTGGAAAAACGTAAATCATGACCGTAAAGCAGACCGTTGAAATCACCAATAAGCTGGGCATGCACGCCCGCCCGGCGATGAAGCTGTTCGAACTGATGCAGAATTTCGATGCCGAGGTGTTGCTGCGCAACGATGAAGGCACGGAGGCGGAAGCCAACAGCGTCATTGCCCTGCTGATGCTGGACTCGGCGAAAGGACGGCAGATAGAGGTGGAGGCCAGCGGTCCGCAGGAAGTGGAAGCCCTCGCCGCAGTGATTGCCCTGTTTAATGCCGGGTTTGACGAAGACTAAAGGTGACGCTTCCCGGCGACGGAGACTGGCGACGGTACCAGCCCCGGCGCCGGATTTACCCGCTAATAGAGCTTATGCTCACGCATGAACCCTTCCCCACCCAGCTGTCGCATCTGGCGTAAGATCCAGGCCTGGCGGTTGCGCACATAGCCCGAAGGCGCGTCGGCGCGATAGCGGATCGGGTTTGGCAGCACCGCGGCCAGTAGAGCCGCTTCCCCCGGCGTCAACTGGCTGGCGGGCTTATGAAAATAGCGCTGGGCGGCCGCTTCCACCCCAAAAATCCCCTCGCCAAACTCGGCAATATTCAGGTAGACGGTCAGGATCCGCTTTTTACTCCACACGGTTTCCATGCCGACGGTCAATCCGGCCTCCAGCCCCTTGCGCAGCCAGCTACGACCATCCCACAAAAACAGGTTTTTCGCCGTCTGCTGCGACAGCGTTGACGCGCCGCGGATGCGGGTATCGTGACGCTCATTGTGCGCCAGCGCCTTTTCGATTGCCGAGACGTCAAACCCCCAGTGTTCCGGGAACTTCTGATCTTCGGCGGCAATCACCGCCAGCCCCATCCACGGGGAGATCTTATCCATGGCGACCCAGTCGGAGTGCGCCAGATAGTGGACATCGCCGGACAGCCAGGCGCTTATCTGCCGCTCAAGCATGACTGCCGAAAAGGGCACCGGCAGCACGCTAAACAGCGCGATCCCCCCGCTCCAGAAGACGGCGGCGATCAGCAGCAGACGCAGCGCCAGTCGTTTGAGCAGCGCGAAGGGCGCAATGCGGAGCTTCATGCGCTCAGCGCCAGCACGCGGGCGACCAGTTTTTCGATCCCAGTGGCGGCTTGCACAATATTCTCCGCCAGCATATACGCCGGGGTGGTGACCACTTTATTCTCTTCATCCACCACGATGTCGTCGACCGGGCAAGGCACATGCTCCGCCCCCATCTCCTCCACCACATCGGCGGTATCGAGATCGGTCCCGATAGTCATCCGCAGCGGAAATGCAAAGATCTTCGGCAGCAGCGCCGGAGCGATGCACATAAAACCCAGCGGCTTGCCGGCCTGATGCATCGCCAGCGCCAGGGCCCGCAGATCGTGGTCCACCTCGCATTTGCTGCCCTCGGCAGCGAAGCTGCTTAAGTTTTTCGCCGCGCCGAAGCCGCCGGGGACGATCAGCGCGTCCAGCGTCTCCTCACGCGCCTGCGCCAGCGGCAGGATGTCGCCGCGGGCGATGCGCGCCGCTTCCACCAGCACGTTGCGCTGCTCCGTCAACGGTTCACCCGTCAGATGGTTGATGACGTCGCGCTGCGGTTTATCGGGCGCAAAGCAGACCGCCTGCGCGCCGTTGCGCGCGATCGCCAGCAGGGTAATCACTGCCTCATGAATTTCACTGCCGTCGTACACGCCGCAGCCGCTCAGTACCACACCAATTTTTTTCATCGCCTTCGCTCCTCCATGCAACTCGCTGAAACCAGTCAAAAATGTCGATTTACTCGCTATGCTTCACATATTTTACTGATTCATGTAACAAATTAGTTAAGCTTTGCTATCTTAATGAGCGAGCAATCCACTTCTCAGGTTGCGCCACGTAACAACATCACTCAAATCACACTGGCTCAACCACCAGTTCCCTGGTGTTGGCGCAGTATTCGCGCACCCCGGTCTGTCCGGGGTCATTTTTTCCCGGCCTTCGCCACCCATGCCTTCAGAATCGCCACGTCGTTTTGCCACTCGGATTTCATCTCTTCAACCCATTCAGCGACATTATCAGACCAGGCAGGCAGGTCCGGCGTCTGGATCTGCTGACCCAGCTGCTGGATGTGGCGCAGGCCAATAGAACCCGCAGCCCCTTTGATCTTATGCCCCTCTTCGACGATCCCTTTTTGATCGCGGGCGGTGAGATTAGACTCAAGGACGGACATATAGCCCGGCATCATCTTCTCAAACACCGCGAGACCATCGTTGATAAGCTTCGGTCCCACCAGTTCGATGTATTGCTCCAGCATATCGGTATCCAGCACCGCGTCGGCTTTATGCAGATCGGCCGCCGGCGCTTCCTGTGCCTCCTCTTCCGGCGCATCCCAGAATTTTTTGATCATGGCCGTCAGCGCCGGCACCGATAGCGGCTTGCTCAGCACATCGTCCATGCCGGCATCAAGATACTCTTTCTTATTCTTCAGCACGTTGGCGGTCAGGGCTACCAGCGGCGGCAGCTCATCCGCGGCAAAATTCTGTTTTAGCTGACGAGAGATATCCAGACCCGTCATATCCGGCAGCTGGATATCCAGCAGCACCAGGTCGTACTCGCCAGGCTCAAACATCTCCAGCGCGGCTTTACCGGTCATCGCGACATCCACGCTGTTGCCCAGCTTTTCCAGCACCGAGCGCGCCACGATGACGTTGAGCTCAATATCTTCTACCAGCAGCACGTTGAGCGCCGGTAATGGCATGTCGTCTTCCGCCAGGGTATCTTCCACTTCTTCCGCAATGGCAGGCGCATGGACGGTGAGCGTAAAGGTCGCTCCTTTACCCGGCTGGCTGGTGACGCTGATATCGCCGCCCATATTGCGCGCCAGGCGGCGCGATACGGCGAGGCCAATCCCGGTGCCGGTGGCTGGTTTGCCGCCGTGGCTGTCTTTGACCTGGTAATACATGGCGAATATTTTGTCCTGTTCCGCTTCAGGAATACCAATCCCGGAGTCTTCCACTTCGAAGTGCAGGATATCGCCTTCGTCATAGCGCACGCGGACGTTCACCCCACCGCCCTGTGGGGTAAATTTCACGGCGTTGCTGATAAGATTCCACAGGATCTGCCGCAGGCGGGTGCCGTCGGTGATCACCTTGTGCGGCAGCGGCAGGCTCGGCTCCAGCACAAAGCGCAGTCCCTTCTGCTGCGCCTGCAGACCGGAAAGGTTTTCAAGGTCGGCAAGGAAGCTGGTGAAGTCCACCGGCTGGTTATCGAGCTGTACCTTACGGCGCTCCATTTTATCCATGTCGATAATATCATTGAAGATATTCCCCAGCGTCACCGCCGAGACATGGATGGTTTTCAGGTATTTTTCCTGCTCGCTGGTCAGTTCGGTATCCAGCAAAATTCGGCTCAGCCCGACGATCCCGTTCAGCGGGGTACGCAGCTCATGGCTGATGGTGGAGATGAAGGTGGTTTTATCCCGGCTGGCGCGTTCGAGGGCGTCCTGATAGCGTTTTCGTTCGGTGATATCGCGCCCGAAGCCCATCAGGCCGCGACGCTTACCGACGCGATCGTAGTACGGGACCTTGCGGATTTCAAAGCACGCTTTACGGCCATCGGGATAGTCCAGCCACTGCTCATAGGTCAGCGATACATTGTGGCGGAACACCTTCTCATCGGTTTCCAGCACCTTTTCCGCTGCTTCTTCGCTATAGACGTCCTGCGGTTTGAGGTGGATCAGCTGTTTCTCGCTTTTGCCGGTCAGCAGCTCCATCGCCCGGTTACAGCCGGAAAATTCTTTATCCTCATTGCGGTAGAAGACCAGGTCAGGGGAGGCGTCGAGGAAAGAGCGCAGAAAGGAGGATTGCTGTTCGAGCTGGATCTGCGTCTCTTCACGCTCTTTCATCTCGATCTTCAGCTGCTCAAGGGTGGTCTCACGCTCGGCTTCCGCCTTTTCACGTTCGCCAATCTCCTGATTCAACTGCGCAATATTGTCTTTCAGCTGCACGTTCAGCTTCAGATCGCGCTCGCGCATCTCCTCCAGCTTCTCCACCAGCCGCGACAGACGCTGGCGGGACTCTTCAAGTTGCTCCACCACCACCGAGAGAAAGTAGACCGCCCACGGGGTGATGAGCAGACCGAAGAAGATAGAGCGGATAACGTCGATGCTTTCAACCTGGCCATGCAGCACCATGGTGACCGCCATCTGTACCACGATGGCCAGCACCACCAGCGCAAGAGCCAACAGCATTGAAAAGCGGACCAGACCCAGCTTCATCATCAGGTCGACATAATACTGCGCCAGCATACGAATTTGCTTCATAGGGGATTCCTTCACGACAACTCCGCACAATAATACTCAATTCTGAGCAATGCGCTGTAAGTTGTGCAAAAAATGCGGGAAGGAGCCGATATGACGGCTGGCCGCCAAGGCGAACCAGCCGCTAAAAAGAGGCATGGTCAGGAGGAGGCTAGCGCTTGCTTAGCGCCTCCCAGAGACCTTTGAGGTAGGTCACCCCGAGTGCGCGATCGTATAAACCATAGCCCGGGCGTCCGGTCTCTCCCCAGATAAAGCGGCCATGATCCGGGCGTATATAGCCGTCGAAGCCGTTGTCGTGCAACGCTTGCATCACCTTGTACATATCCAGGGAGCCGTATTCTGACGGATGGGCGCACTCGTAAAAGTCTTTATCCTGCATCAGTTTAATATTGCGGACGTGGGCAAAATGGATCCGCTTGCGGCGGGTAAACTCAGCCAGAATAGCGTATACGTCGTTATCCGGATCTTCGGCAATCGAGCCGGTGCAGAGGGTAATGCCGTTGGCGGGTGAATCGACAGCCCGGCAGATCCAGTCCAGATCGTCGCGGTTTTTGACCACCCGCGGCAGGCCAAATATCGAGTACGGCGGATCGTCAGGATGAATCGCCATTTTCACGCCCACCTCTTCGCAAACCGGGATCACCGCCTGCAGAAAATAGACCAGGTTCTCCCGCAGCTTGTGGTCATCCACCGCGCTATATTTGGCAAACAGGGTCTGCACTTCCGCCAGCCGTTCCGGCTCCCAGCCCGGCAACGCGAAGCCGTTTGAATTCTCCAGGACCTCCTTCACCACGTCTTCCAGCCGCTTATCGATATCTTTCTTCTCAAAAGCCATCGTTAACGAGCCATCCGGCAGGACGTAGTTCATATCCGTCTTCATCCAGTCAAACACCGGCATGAAGTTATAGCAGATGACTTTGACGCCGAAGCGGGCAAGGTGGCGAATGGTCTGCTGATAGTTGGCAATATAGCGGTCACGGGAAGGGAGGCCGATTTTGATGTCGTCATGGATGTTGACGCTCTCTATCACCTCCATTTTCAGGCCTGCGGCATGGACCTGGCTGACCAGACGCTCAATTTTATCCTCCGGCCATACCTCGCCGACCGCGACGTCATAGAGCGCGCCGACCACCCCCTCCACGCCGGGCACCTGGCGTATATGCTCTAATGAAACCTTATCTTCCTCTGGTCCAAACCAGCGCATTGTCATCTGCATCGTCATCACCTGCTCAACATAGTTTAATTTCACCCTACTACCATACCAGTAATCATAATTGATTGAGCCTTAACTGTCGTGATGACGATCACATTCCTGCTGACCGGCTCGTCGGTAAGGTCGCTTTCGCGGCATTCATAATTTTTCTCAATTTATTTCAATAGATTAATCATTCCCGGGCTTTTTCTGACGACCTTCGCCAAATGTGATCCAGAGCTAGTTATGATCAATTGCATACTTGTATGGTAATAAAAATAACGCTATTTGTTCAGAAAACAGACAAGGGAAGGAACAGAAATGAGAAGCGTCGTTGTCAAAGAGCCAGGCCAACTGAACATCGAATCCCGTCCGGTTCCCGCTCCGGGCGCCCACGAAGTCCGGGTGAAAATCGCCTTTGCCGGGATCTGCGGGTCCGATGTGCATATCTATCAAGGCCATAACCCCTTCGCGAAATATCCCCGCGTTATCGGCCATGAATTCTTCGGCATCATTGATGCCGTCGGCGAGCAGGTCTCTTCGGCACGCATCGGCGAGCGCGTCGCGGTCGACCCTGTCGTCAGCTGCGGCCATTGTTATCCCTGCTCGGTGGGGCGGCCGAATGTCTGTGCGCAGCTCCAGGTCATCGGGGTTCACCGCGACGGCGGATTCAGCGACTACGCCTGCGTGCCGGCGAAAAACGCCTGGCGCATTCCGGAGGCCATCAGCGATCGTCAGGCGACGATGGTTGAGCCTTTTACCATTGCGGCAAACATTACCGCCCAGCTGCAGCCCACGGCGCAGGATATCGCCCTGATCTACGGCGCAGGTCCGATGGGTCTGACGGCGATCCAGGCGCTGAAGGGGGTGTATGGCGTTAAGCAGGTGATCGTAGTGGACCGCATTGCCGAACGTCTGCAGATGGCGCGGGACAACGGCGCCGATTTGACGCTGGATAACACTCACCAGCCGCTGGCGGAACAGCTGGCGCAGCGGCAGATAGCCCCCACGCTGATCATCGATGCCGCCTGCCATCCGGCGATCCTTCAGGAGGCCATTCTCCTCGCCTCTCCCGCCGCACGCATCGGCATACTCGGCTTCTCCGGCGAGCCGTCCACCCTGACCCAGCAAAGCATCACCAGCAAAGAGATCTCCATTTTCTCCTCCCGGCTAAACAGCGGGCGTTTTCCGCTGGTTATCGACTGGATGGAGAAAGGCCTTATCCAGCCTGAGGCGTTAATCACCCACTGCATGCCGCTGGAGCAGGTAAAAGAGGCGATGGAGATTTTCGCCAACGATCGGAAAACTTGCTGCAAGGTATTGCTGCAGCTGGGTTAAATGCTAAATAACGGGCGACGTGAATATTGATATCCGTCGCGCCAGAGCTCAATAATATAATCATCATGGTGTCATCATGGGAAAAAATATCCGCTGGATTATCGTCCTGTTATTATTTTTAGTATATATGATTAATTATCTGGACCGGGTGGCGTTATCCATTACGGTACCAATGATTGAAAAGGATCTGGCGCTAAACGCTGAACAATTTGGTATTATTTTCGGCAGTTTTTTCTTCGGCTATGCGGTATTTAATTTTATTGGCGGTCTGGCCGTAGATAAGTTTGGCGCAACGCTGGTCCTGGGGCTGGCGGTGGGGATGTGGTCGCTGTTTTGCGGCTTAACCGCCTTTGCCACCGGCTTTTATTCCATGCTGATGCTGCGAGTCCTCTTCGGGATGGCTGAGGGCCCGATTTGCGCGTCGGCGAACAAGATGATCAACGGCTGGTTTCCCAAGAAGCAAGCGGCCACCGCCGTGGGGCTGCTCAGCGCCGGCTCTCCGCTGGGCGGCGCGGTTGCCGGCCCCATCGTCGGTTATCTGGCCCTGGCATTCGGCTGGCGCCCGGCGTTTATGATTATTTTCGCCATCGGCATTGTGTGGATGATAGTGTGGTTTTTTATTGCCACTAACTCGCCGGAAAAACATAAACATGTCAGCCGGGAAGAGCTCATGCTCATTAATAATATGAAGCAAGAGGAGTCTGCGCTGGAATCAACTGAAAATCAAACCGCCCACTCGCTGGGTTATTATCTCAAACAACCTATTATACTGGTGACGGCCTTTGCCTTCTTTTGCTACAACTATATTCTGTTTTTCTTTCTCAGCTGGTTTCCGTCCTATCTGGTTCAGCAGCACCATCTCGATATTAAACAGATGAGCCTCACCACCATGATCCCATGGATAGTCGGCTTTGTCGGTCTGGCGCTGGGGGGCTATATTTCCGATAAAATTTTTAAACTCACCGGACGCCTGCTGCTGTCACGCAAAATTGTGCTGGTGGTATGTCTGCTGATGGCCGCCATCTGTGTGGGGCTTGCCGGTACCGTCAGCAGCGTCGTTCCTGCCGTTCTGCTGATGTCGGTCTCCATCTTTTTCCTCTATGTCACCGGAGCGATCTACTGGGCGATTATCCAGGACGTGGTGCATAAATCCCGCGTTGGCGGCACCAGCGGCTTTATCCACCTTATCGGCAGCGTCTCCGGCATCGTGGGACCGATTGTCACCGGCTATATCGTACAGTCTACCGGTAAATTCGACAGCGCCTTTGTCCTCGCCGGCACTATCGCCGCGCTCGGCGCCCTGCTGGTGCTGTTCGTGATCAAAACGCCGCGTGTGACGATGAAAGCCAGTCAGGCTTAGTTGACAGGAAAGCCATGCCCGGCGCAGCCATCACGCCGGGCATCCTCTTAGACTATTTCGCCGACTGGGGCGCGACCCAGCTGCGGCCCAGCGCCGAACCCTGAGCGCCCTGCTCATTCAGATAGCGATCCAGTTCAACCATTCCGGTCCAGCGATTTTCGCACCACAGCGGCGCGAGCAGCGTCGGCCGACGGGCGCTGGCCGATATGCGATGGTAGATCACCTCCGGCGGGGTATGGCGGATCATCTCCCCGGCGGTGACGGTATACGCCTCCAGTTCGATGCCATCGAGACGACCGGCCTGCCATGCTTTTGCCATAATGCTGCCTTTCACAATATGTAGCGGATGCAGCTTTATGCCATCCACGCCGGTGGTCACGACCCGCTCCACCGTCTCGAGGCCATGCTCCTGGCTCTCCCCGGGCAGGCCGACGATCAGATGCGCGCATACCTTCAGTCCGCGCTCACGCGCCAGACGCGCGGTGCGCTGGTAACAGGCGAAATCATGCCCGCGGTTAATGCGATGCAGGGTCTTATCATGGGCGGTCTGCAGCCCCAGCTCCAGCCAAACCTCATACCCCTGCTGGTGGTATTCACTGAGCAGGTCGAGAACCGCCTCCGGCACGCAGTCCGGGCGGGTGCCAACGCAGAGGCCAACGATATTCGCCTCGCTGACGGCCTGACGATACATCGAGCGGAGCACCTGCACTTCAGCAAAGGTGCTGGTATAGGCCTGAAAGTAGGCCAGATAACGCTTTGCCCGGTTAACAAGCTGCGCCTGATGGGCGAGCTGTTCGGCGATGGATCGATGCTGCTGCGCTTCATCCGCAAACGAGGCCACGTTACAGAATGTGCAACCGCCACGGCCCAGCGTGCCGTCGCGGTTCGGGCAGCTAAAACCGCCGTGCAGCGTTAACTTATGGACCTTTTCGCCATAGCGGCGCAGAAGATCCCCACCAAACATATTGACTAATTTCTGTAACTGCATAATCTGATAGACCGGCCTCAACAAAGGGGGCTAAGCCTGCCACTTTTCGTCACCGACGGCGATGACCTGGATCAATCGTCAGCGCGGCGAATCATCCAATTGCATAAACAATCATGATTACTGCAATTTCATTCACCCGCAGGGTAATGAGTTTTCCTTATATTTCATCATCGCGCGGCCCTAATCTGCTTTATGGTAAAAAACAGTATTAATATCCATCACAAACATTTACAGCAGTCAAATGTGCTAATAATGAAATGTATTTCAGCGTAGATCGGTAATGCAAAGCCGCGCGCACAGTGAGACAGATCACACTAGCCTTACCCTCTGCAGGCGTATCCAAAGCATAAAAAATGTCATTATTTATTTTAAAAACAATAATTTAATACCTGCATAGCACATTTTTGTATTAATAAGATTGCCATTTGACGTAAGTGTGGATTCCCGATAAGTTGGGGATCCGCTGGAAGCTTTCTGGATGAGCACTCTGCTCATCATATTTATGCAGTAATTGAGATTCCCTCTTAACAGCAAGTCCTCAAACTTGTGTACCGATGCGAAAAGGATTTAAAGAGGGCGAATGCGAGGTGCAAACCCCGTCGCCATGCTCTTTCTGTGCCTGTGCGCAATCGGTATCGGAGGGGGTCCGTAGAGCCTGGGGAGGTTCACTGATATGTTGTACGACAAATCCCTTGAGAGGGATAACTGTGGTTTCGGCCTGATCGCCCACATAGAAGGCGAACCTAGCCACAAGGTAGTGCGAACCGCGATACACGCACTGGCCCGCATGCAGCACCGTGGCGCAATCCTTGCCGATGGTAAAACCGGCGACGGTTGCGGTCTGCTGCTGCAAAAACCCGATCGTTTCTTCCGCATCGTTGCCGAAGAGCGCGGCTGGCGTTTAGCCAAAAACTACGCCGTTGGGATGCTGTTCCTGAATAAAGATCCTGAACTGGCGAAAGCGGCGCGCCGCATCGTTGAAGAAGAACTTCAGCTTGAGACCCTGTCGATCGTCGGCTGGCGCGATGTGCCGACCAACGAAGGCGTGCTCGGTGAAATCGCCCTCTCCTCGCTGCCCCGTATTGAGCAAATCTTTGTTAACGCCCCGGCCGGCTGGCGCCCGCGCGATATGGAGCGCCGTCTGTTTATTGCGCGTCGTCGCATTGAAAAACGCCTGCAGGAAGACAAAGATTTCTACGTTTGTAGCTTGTCCAACCTGGTCAACATCTATAAAGGTCTGTGTATGCCGGCGGATTTGCCGCGCTTCTACCTGGACCTCGCGGACCTGCGCCTGGAGTCGGCTATCTGCCTGTTCCACCAGCGCTTCTCCACCAACACCGTACCACGCTGGCCGCTGGCACAGCCGTTCCGCTACCTGGCGCACAACGGTGAAATCAACACCATCACCGGCAACCGCCAGTGGGCTCGCGCCCGTACCTATAAGTTCCAGACCCCGCTGATCCCGGACCTGCACGACGCCGCGCCGTTCGTTAACGAAACCGGCTCCGACTCCAGTTCAATGGACAACATGCTGGAGCTGCTGCTGGCCGGCGGGATGGACATCGTGCGCGCCATGCGTCTGCTGGTGCCGCCAGCCTGGCAGAACAACCCGGATATGGATCCGGAGCTGCGTTCGTTCTTCGACTTTAACTCCATGCATATGGAGCCATGGGACGGCCCGGCGGGCATCGTCATGTCCGACGGTCGCTACGCGGCCTGTAACCTCGACCGTAATGGCCTGCGCCCGGCGCGCTACGTCATTACCAAAGATAAGCTCATCACCTGCGCCTCTGAAGTCGGCATCTGGGACTACCAGCCGGACGAAGTGGTTGAAAAAGGCCGCGTGGGCCCGGGCGAGCTGATGGTTATCGATACCCGTGCCGGACGCATTCTGCACTCGGCGGAAACCGATGACGATCTGAAGAGCCGCCATCCGTATAAAGAGTGGATGGAGAAAAACGTTCGTCGCCTGGTGCCGTTTGAAGATCTGCCGGACGAAGAGGTTGGCAGCCGCCAGCTGGACGACGATCTGCTGGCCAGCTACCAGAAACAGTTTAACTACAGCGCGGAAGAGCTGGACTCGGTGCTGCGCGTGCTCGGCGAAAATGGCCAGGAGGCGGTCGGCTCTATGGGCGATGACACGCCGTTTGCCGTCCTTTCCAGCCAGCCGCGCATTATCTACGATTACTTCCGTCAGCAGTTCGCCCAGGTGACGAACCCGCCTATCGATCCGCTGCGTGAAGCGCACGTCATGTCGCTGGCCACCAGCATCGGTCGCGAAATGAACGTCTTCTGCGAAGCGGAAGGCCAGGCGCATCGTCTGAGCTTCAAATCGCCGATCCTGCTGTATTCCGATTTCAAACAGCTGACGACGATGGAAGAAGAGCACTATCGTGCCGACGTCCTCGACATCACCTTCAACCCGGCAGAGGCTTCCCTCAGCGAGACGGTGAAGGCCCTGTGCGACAAAGCGGAGCAGATGGTACGCGATGGTACCGTGCTGCTGGTCCTCTCCGACCGTAACATCGCCAAAGACCGCCTGCCGGTGCCGGCGCCGATGGCCGTTGGCGCGATCCAGACCCGTCTGGTCGATAAAAGTCTGCGCTGCGATGCCAACATCATCGTTGAAACCGCCAGCGCCCGCGATCCGCACCACTTCGCCGTGCTGCTGGGCTTCGGCGCGACAGCTATCTATCCGTACCTCGCCTATGAAACGCTGGCGAAGCTGGTCGACAGCAAAGCCATCGATAAACCGTACCGTGCGGTGATGCTGAACTATCGCAACGGTATCAACAAAGGTCTGTATAAGATCATGTCCAAGATGGGGATCTCGACCATCGCCTCCTACCGCTGCTCGAAGCTGTTCGAAGCGGTCGGTCTGCATCGCGATGTCTCCGATCTCTGCTTCCAGGGCGTGGTCAGCCGCATCGGCGGCGCCGGCTTCGACGATTTCCAGCAGGATCTGCTGAATCTGTCGAAACGCGCCTGGCTGGCACGCAAGCCGCTGGCTCAGGGCGGTCTGCTGAAGTACGTTCACGGCGGCGAATATCACGCCTACAACCCGGACGTGGTGCGCACCCTGCAGCAGGCTGTGCAGAGCGGTGAGTACAGCGATTATCAACAATACGCGAAGCTGGTTAACGAACGCCCGGCGGCCACGCTGCGCGATCTGCTGGCGCTCAACCCGGGCGAAGACGCCATCAGCATCGACGACGTGGAGCCAGCGAAGGAGCTGTTCAAACGCTTCGATACCGCAGCGATGTCGATCGGCGCCCTGAGTCCGGAAGCGCACGAATCGCTGGCGGAAGCGATGAACAGCATCGGCGGCTTCTCCAACTCCGGTGAAGGCGGTGAAGACCCGGCGCGCTACGGCACCAACAAAGTGTCGCGCATCAAGCAGGTGGCATCCGGCCGCTTCGGCGTCACCCCAGCCTATCTGGTCAATGCCGACGTTATCCAGATCAAAGTCGCCCAGGGCGCGAAGCCGGGTGAAGGCGGTCAGCTGCCGGGTGATAAAGTCACCCCGTACATCGCTAAACTACGCTATTCGGTACCGGGCGTGACGCTGATCTCCCCGCCGCCGCACCACGATATCTACTCTATCGAGGATCTGGCGCAGCTGATTTTCGACCTCAAGCAGGTTAACCCGAAAGCGATGATCTCGGTCAAGCTGGTTTCTGAACCGGGCGTGGGCACCATCGCCACCGGCGTAGCCAAGGCTTATGCCGATCTGATCACCATCGCCGGCTACGACGGCGGCACCGGGGCAAGCCCGCTCACTTCAGTGAAATATGCCGGCTGTCCGTGGGAACTTGGTCTGGTGGAAACCCAGCAGGCGCTGGTCGCTAACGGTCTGCGTCACAAGATCCGTCTGCAGGTGGATGGCGGCCTGAAAACCGGCCTCGATATCATCAAAGCGGCGATCCTTGGCGCGGAAAGCTTCGGCTTCGGCACCGGCCCGATGGTGGCGCTGGGCTGTAAATACCTGCGTATTTGTCACCTGAACAACTGCGCGACCGGCGTGGCGACCCAGGATGACAAACTGCGTAAGAACCACTATCACGGTCTGCCGTTCAAAGTGACCAACTACTTTGAATTTATCGCCCGTGAAACCCGCGAGCTGATGGCCCAGCTGGGCGTCAAGCGACTGGTGGATCTGATTGGCCGCACCGATCTGCTCAAAGAGCTGGATGGGTTCACCGCCAAGCAGCAGAAACTGGATCTGGGTAAACTGCTGGAGACCGCAGAGCCGCATCCTGGCAAAGCGCTGTACTGCACCGAAAATAACCCGCCGTTCGATAACGGCGTGCTCAACGCCCAGCTGCTGCAGCAGGCGAAACCGTACGTGGATGAAAAGCAGAGCAAAACGTTCTGGTTCGATATCCGCAATACCGACCGCTCCGTGGGGGCCTCGCTGTCCGGGTATATCGCCCAGACCCATGGCGACCAGGGACTGGCGGGCGACCCGATCGTCGCTCACTTTAGCGGCACCGCGGGCCAGAGCTTCGGCGTGTGGAACGCCGGCGGCGTGGAACTGCATCTGACGGGCGACGCCAACGACTATGTCGGCAAAGGCATGGCGGGCGGTCTGCTGGCCATTCGTCCTCCGGTGGGCTCCGCTTTCCGCAGTCACGAAGCCAGCATTATCGGCAACACCTGCCTGTACGGCGCGACCGGTGGTCGTCTGTACGCCGCAGGCCGCGCAGGTGAGCGTTTCGCGGTGCGTAACTCCGGCGCCATTACCGTGGTGGAAGGCATCGGCGACAACGGCTGTGAATATATGACCGGCGGCATCGTCTGCGTGCTCGGTAAAACCGGCGTCAACTTTGGCGCAGGGATGACCGGCGGCTTTGCCTATGTCCTGGATGAAGATGGCGACTTCCGCAAGCGCGTGAATCCGGAGCTGGTGGAAGTGCTGGACGTTGACTCTCTGGCCATCCATGAAGAGCACCTGCGCGGTTTAATCACCGAGCACGTACAGCTTACCGGTTCGCAACGCGGCGAAGAGATCCTCGCCAACTGGCCGGCCTTCTCCGCGAAGTTTGCGCTGGTTAAACCGAAGTCCAGCGATGTTAAAGCACTGTTGGGTCACCGTAGTCGTTCCGCAGCTGAGCTGCGGGTGCAGGCGCAGTAAGGGGTTAAGATGAGTCAGAACGTTTATCAATTTATCGACCTGCAGCGCGTTGATCCGCCAAAGAAACCGCTGAAGATCCGTAAAATTGAATTTGTGGAAATTTACGAGCCGTTTTCAGAAGGCCAGGCCAAGGCGCAGGCAGATCGCTGCCTGTCCTGCGGCAACCCGTACTGCGAATGGAAGTGCCCGGTGCATAACTACATCCCGAACTGGCTGAAGCTGGCCAACGAGGGACGTATTTTTGAGGCGGCTGAGCTGTCGCACCAGACCAACACCCTGCCGGAAGTCTGCGGGCGCGTTTGCCCGCAGGACCGCCTGTGTGAAGGCTCCTGTACGCTGAACGATGAGTTCGGCGCGGTGACCATCGGCAACATCGAACGCTATATCAACGATAAAGCATTCGAGATGGGCTGGCGTCCGGATCTCTCCGGCGTGAAACCGACCGGTAAAACCGTCGCTATCATCGGCGCTGGCCCGGCGGGCCTCGCCTGTGCCGACGTGCTGACCCGCAACGGCGTCAAGGCGGTGGTGTTTGACCGCCATCCGGAAATCGGCGGCCTGCTGACCTTCGGTATCCCGGCGTTCAAGCTGGAAAAAGAGGTGATGACCCGCCGCCGGGAGATCTTCACCGGCATGGGCATTGAGTTCAAACTCAATACCGAAGTGGGCCGTGACGTGCAGCTTGACGACCTGCTGAAAGAGTACGATGCGGTGTTCCTCGGCGTTGGCACCTATCAGTCAATGCGCGGCGGGCTGGACAACGAAGACGCCCAGGGCGTCTACGACGCGCTGCCGTTCCTGATCGCCAATACCAAGCAGATCATGGGCTTTGGCGAAACCGCCGATGAGCCCTACGTCAGCATGGAAGGCAAACGCGTGGTGGTTCTCGGCGGTGGCGACACCGCGATGGACTGCGTACGCACCTCAGTCCGTCAGAACGCGGCTCACGTGATCTGCGCCTATCGTCGTGACGAAGAGAACATGCCGGGTTCAAAACGCGAAGTGAAAAACGCGCGTGAAGAAGGCGTGGAGTTCCAGTTCAACGTCCAGCCGCTGGGTGTGGAAGTGAATGCCAACGGCAAAGTGTGCGGCGTGAAGATGGCGCGCACCGAGATGGGCCAGCCGGATGCGAAAGGCCGCCGTCGCGCGGAGATCGTTCCCGGCTCTGAGCACGTGGTGCCGGCAGACGCCGTCGTCATGGCGTTTGGCTTCCGTCCCCACAGCATGGAGTGGCTGGCGAAGCACAGCGTCGAGCTGGACTCCCAGGGCCGCATCATTGCCCCGGAAGGCAGCGAGAACGCCTTCCAGACCAGCAACCCGAAAATCTTCGCCGGTGGCGATATCGTGCGCGGTTCCGACCTGGTAGTCACCGCGATTGCCGAAGGACGTAAAGCGGCGGACGGGATCCTGAATTACCTGGAAGTGTAATGCGAATACCCGGATAGCGGTTTTATCCGGGTATGGGACTCAGGCCCGATGGTTAATCCCATCGGGCTTATTTATGCGCTTAACAAATTTGCGCTGACTTTAATCACCACTTTTTTTATCTCTGCGGGCTCGGTTATTACGCATCCTGGCTTATGCGGTTCACCCGGCATAAAGATCGCGAACATACCTGGCCTCAGAATGACCGACTGTTCGCCATCAATCGCGTTGCACAGCTGATAATCCTCCTCAACGTGCATCTCCTCGCACTGCATTGCGGAGCCGGCTACGCCGAAAAAAATCTGCTCTTCGCCCGCCAGTAATATCTGGATATCGATAAACTTCGTATGTAGTTCAGCCTTTTTATCTGCCGGTAACTCCGTCATAAACTGCATCACATTCATAAAGACATTATCCCCTTGAAGTTCAACGCTTCCGGGAGAAAGACTCAATAAATCATGATCCAGGGCGAGGGATATCGCCTTTTGTAGTCCCGACGGCACGCCAGCCAACAATGGGTTGTTTACATCACCGATTATCATGGCTTCTCTCCTTGCCCCATAGCGCCGCTCCCAGCAGGCCAGCATCATGGCGATAGTGTGCTGCGCATAATGGAACCTGGTAAATAGACGGTTCTTGCGCCAGATAGTCCTTCACCAACGGTAAGTACCCATCCGCCAGGCCAATACTGCCGCCAACAACCACGCACTGGCAATCGGTCAACGCTTTAAGATCGGCAATCATCCGCGCCAAAGTTTGTGCCGAGTGCTGAATGAGTAAACGCGCCTGCGGGTGGCCTTGCGCCGCAAAAGTAAAAATAGATTTCGCATCCAGTCCGCAGAGATCGTCAGTTGCCGCCGCGGCGATTCCCCGTCCGGAAGCAATGGCCTCTACGCAGCCGACGCGACCGCAGCCGCAAAGCGGTCCGTCAGGATCGGCTAACGAGTGCCCCAGGTGTCCGGCCAGGCCTCCGGCCCCGGTAAGTAAAGTACCGTTGCTCACCACGCCGCCGCCAACCCCGGTAGAAACGGTAATAAACGCCATATCGCTGACCTTATCAGCCATCGCCTGGTATTCCGCCCAGGCTGCCGCCTGAGCATCATTTATCGCCAGCGTTGGCAGACCGGTTATTTCTCGTAACGTTTTTACCAGCGGGAAGTGCATGAGTCCGCCAAGATTCTGTGGATTAATTGCAATCAGGTTTCCTTCACGAATAATCCCGGTCGAGGCTATCGCGACGCGCTTTGCCCGCATGCACAGAGGCCTGACAAGCGCCTCCAGCGCCGTGTTCAGAGCATCCGCTGTTTTGCTGGCAGGAGTGGGTAGCTCGCGACGATCGCAGAGCAGCAGGTCATCCGTTACCAGCGCCGCAGCAAGCTTCGTACCGCCAATATCTATCGCCAGCGTCGTCATGACTTCGTCTCTTTTAACGCCGTGTTATACCACTGGCAAATATGTTCCAGGCGGGTAATCGCAGAACCAACGGTCACCGCCCACGCACCGTGGCGTATGGCTTCCGCTGCCTGAGCCGGTGTGTTGTAGCGCCCTTCCGCATTCACCCTGCAGCCGGCCTCCGCCAGCGCTTTCACCAGCTCCAGATCTGGTTCATCCGGGGTATACGCCATGGTATAGCCCGACAGCGTAGTGCCGATGATTTCCGCGCCAAGAGCCTGACAGGCCAGGCCATCCTCAAGAGAGGAGCAGTCGGCCATCGCCACCAGCTTGTGCTGGTGGATACGCGCCAGTAGCGTTGCCACTGGAACAGGGCGCGCTCGCTCTGTGCCATCAACGGCGATAATATCGGCGCCAGCCTGCATCAATGCATCGATATCTTCCAGATAGGGCGTGATCCTTACCGGCGAATCATCCAGATCGCGTTTAATAATGCCGATAATCGGCACCTTTACCTGCGCGCGTACCGCGCGCAGATTCTCTACGCCTTCAATGCGCAACGCGACCGCCCCGGCCTGCTCCGCCGCCAGCGCCATCGCGGCAACGATCTCCGGCTTATCCAATGGGCTGCCGGGTACCGGTTGACAGGAAATAATAAGACCGCCGTTAGCGCTAATGCGTAAATCCAATTCTTTAAGCAAAGACATACTCGCTCCCTGATAAATATGCACACCCGGCACCGCAGCCGGGCTGTTGTTATCTGGTCTTAACTAAGCCGCTTTTGTTACCACCAAAAGGCACCGCTCCGATTAGAGGTTTACCATCGATCGCATCATGAGTTCGTATCGCTTCCGGCCGAATCCAGCGCTGTACGCGGGACGGCATATCCAGCCCAATCAGCAGGATTACAACGAAGGTCAGACCAAAAGAGAGCGATCCCAACGCGGTACCCAAATCCAAACGCTGGGCAATTAAGGCACCCAGCACCGGCGCAATCGCGCCTCCCAGCGCCCCCACGTTGTAGGTAAAACCAAGTCCAGCCGCTCGCTGATCGGTATCGAAATAACCGCCAATCAGTTTTGGCAAGATCCCGGAGATCCCCTGCCCTAACATCTGCTGGAAAAACAGAAGCAGGCCAAGAACCCAGATGTTCGTGCCGCCAATTGCAAAGACCGGAATAATCAACAACTGTGAAGCCAGCAGGCTGTAAACATAGGCCTTGCGGGTGCCCAGCCAGTCCCCGAGAAATCCGCCCACACAGCAGCCAACCGCCGCGCCAAACCCGCTGAAAAACAAAATCTTTGCCACCGTCGTCGGGTCATAGGCCAGCTCGGTTTTCAGATAAGTCGGCAGCAGCGCCTGAATTGGCCATGAATAAAGGAAGGCGAAAAGTACCACCACCATCAGCATCACGCCCGTAGGCCAGCGTTTACCGCTGCTCTGCACCATAAAGCTGATAAATATCACCGCGCACATTACGCCCAGCAGCAGAACGATACCTGCATTTTGCAAGCCACCGGCAAAACAGAACCATAGGGCAGTCGCCGCCACGATGGTCATCAGGATGTTAATAACCCGATGCTTGCCGCGATAAAGCAGATCGACCATAGTCTGTACCGGTTCTTTGCCTTCATGATTCTCTTTCCAGTCTTCGGCTTCCGGAATATTTTTCCGCAGCCAGAGGGCAAATACGATGGGAACAATGCCGATGAAAAAAAGCGCGCGCCAGCCCCAGACGGGTACCACCAGGCTATAAACCTGTGCGGCGATAACTGCGCCAACGGAAAACCCGGAAATCAGAAAACCGCTGGCCTTATTGCGTAGATGCCTCGGCCAGCTTTCGATAACGTAAGTGGCGCTGGAGCCGTACTCTCCAGCCATTCCCATACCGATAACCAGACGCGCGATAAACATTGTTGTGTAACCCGGCGCAAAACCGCAGGCCAGAGTACCGAGAGAGAACAGAATAATGCTGGTCACCATCGCCAGGCGTCGACCATAGCGATCGCCCATCGCGCCAAGCATCAGACCGCCAAACCAGCGAGAAATGAAAGCCGCTGAGATGAGACTTGCAGCCTGAACGGTCGTCAGGCCAAAATCCCCCTGCACTTCGGTGAGCACCAGGGCGATTAATACAAAATCAAAACCATCAAGCAAATACCCGAGCCAGGCGGCGGAAAAAGCCCGCCACTGGGGACGGCTAAGATGGCGGTACCACGGGATGTTCTGGGGCAGTGTACTCATTTTACTCTCCCGACGATGTTTGTTGTCGCGCCAGGGGCTTCGCTTGCCCGGCCAGGAAAGAGCAACCGCAGGCCGGAAAGCACTGTCGCCACCCGGCTACCGATCAGCCGTGTTCCTGCATTAGCTGCTGCGCCAGCGCTTTCAGCTCCGGCAAGAATTTTTCGTCTACCGGTGCAAACGGCTTACGGCACAGCGGCACAGAGACCACATCCATATAGTGCAATACGGTTTTCAAACCACGGAATACGCCGGTTTTAATCAACAGGTCGATTACCTTATTGCACTCACATTGCAGCTGCTGTGCTTTGGCAACATCACCCACTTTCAGCGCCGCGACCATTCCCTGGTAACGCCAGCCCATGATGTTGTAAGTACTCCCAATACCGCCATCAGCTCCTGCCAACAGGCCTGAGGCAAATATCTCATCGTAACCGTTGTACAACACCAGATCCGGATGAGCCCGTCGGATCTGTTCCATCTGGAATAGATCGCCTGAAGTCTGCTTTAGCGCACCGACGCCAGGCAGCGTCACCAGGGTATTGATTTGATCGAGGGTCAGCTTCACGCCGCTTAGCGCCGGGATGTTGTACACCACCATCGGCAAGCCATCAGCCGACTCAATAATGGCCTGATAATGCGCGCAGTGTTCTTCGAAACTAAACGGATAATAGAACGGCGTGACGGCGGAGACAGCATCGTAGCCATAACCTACCGCAGCCCTTGCCAGCTGCTGGCTTTCGAGGGTACTCACGCAGCCGACATGGGCGATAAGAGTCATTTTGCCTTTCGCCTCTTCCGCTACGATCTCCAGCACTTCCTGACGCTCTGTGCCGCTCTGGACAAAGGCTTCACCGGTAGATCCTCCAACATATAGTCCATCAACACCCTGGCGCAGATTAAATCGCACCAGTCGACGCAGGCTCTCTTTATCCAGTTTTTGCTGCCCATCGAACGGCGTAAGCAACGCCGCCATAACCCCACGTAAATTGACCGCCATATCTACCTCTTTGTGAATTTTTAATGATTAACTATGTACCTTTATACCTGTTATACCAGATCAAATAAGCAGCAGAGTAATAGAGAACGCTTATAATGCGATCTACTTCACTAAACGATCCTCAGGATCGTGAGGGTAAACTATGAGATCAGGCTTTCTGACCTAAGGCGTGCCAGGTGGCGGATACGCTATTGAGGTGGGTCTGGAGGGCGCGATCGGCTTCGTCAGGATCGCGACGACGAATAGCATCAACAATAGCGATATGCTGTTGATAGCTGACGCTGTTATGTTCGTGCAGTTCGCGCTCGGGCACCGTTGGCCGGGCGGCGATTAGCCAGTCCAGCAGAGCCACATGGATAGCCATAAAGATTGGATTACCGGGGATTTCCGCAAGCACGCGGTGAAATTCAACGTCAGAGCGGATAAACAGCGCATTGTCATCCAGCGATTGACTGTTGATCTTTAGCGCTTGCGTCAGCTTTTCCAACTGCTCATTGCTGGCGTGTTCTGCGGCATAGCGAACCAGACTGGACTCAAAAAACAGACGCAGCTGTTCAAAATGCGCGATACCGCCAGGGTGAGACAAAAAGTCTTTCGCCATGCCGGAAAGCTCGCCAATGATGGTGTCCGCTGAAGGCCGGGAAACGCGAGCGCGTTCGCCGTTGCTGATCTGCACCAGTCCCTTACGCTTCAGCGCCGCCAGCGCTTCACGAACCGAAGGACGTCCAACGTTAAAAAAGGTCATCAGCTCACGTTCGGACGGCAGCTGTTCACCCTCCGCAAACTCCCGGCGCCGGATCATCTGCTCCAGCTCTTCTTCCACCATTTCAGACAGTTTTTTGCGCGCCAGAGGACGGCGGCCAAGGCTGTTGCCAATGGAGGACGGGGTATCTTCGGCTTGTGGATCAAATGCGCTCATAGGGACCATTGCGTGATTTGTGACAGCATGTGACGGCTGTTCCATCTTAACACAAGAATTTTGCAGAGAGCATAAAACAGGCCCCGAAGGGCCTGGTAAGGATTATTTCACGACGCGCAGCGCCGGGCGGCCACCGCGCGGCGGCGGCGTGTCGTCAGGATCGTCGTCGTGATTGTCCGGCTTATCGCCATCAATCACCGACATCACCGTTTCGCTTTCACTCTCAGGCGCGACGTCATCATCGTTGAGGCTGCTGACGTCTTCGTCATAGGCCGCTTCCGGTTCAAACATCGTGCCAGCGCCGTTCTCACGGGCATAGATGGCGAGTACCGCAGCCAGCGGGACAGACACGTTGCGCGGCACGCCGCCAAAGCGCGCGTTGAAGCGCACTTCGTCGTTCGCCAGCTCAAGATTACCTACCGCACGCGGAGCAATATTGAGAACGATTTGCCCGTCGCGCGCGTACTCCATCGGCACGAGCACGCCCGGCAGCGTGACATCCACCACCAGGTGCGGCGTCAGCTGGTTATCCAGCAGCCAGTCATAAAACGCCCGCAGCAGATACGGGCGACGCGGCGTCAGCTGTGATACATCCATTATTTAGCCCCGACCGAGGCGCATTTCACGCTCGGCTTCAGTTAAAGAAGCGAGGAAGGAATCACGCTCAAATACGCGAGTCATATAGCCTTTGAGCTCTTTCGCGCCTGCGCCAACCAGCTCCACACCGAGAACCGGCAAACGCCACAGCAGCGGCGCCAGGTAGCAATCCACCAGGCTGAACTCATCGCTCAGGAAGTAAGGTTTCTGGGTGAAAACCGGCGCGATGGCCAGCAGTTCTTCACGCAGCTGCTTACGCGCAGCATCAGCTTGCGCTGCGGTACCGCTCTGGATGGTGTTCATCAGCGAATACCAGTCCTTCTCGATACGTTGCATATACAGACGGCTTTCGCCACGCGCCACCGGATAAACCGGCATTAACGGCGGGTGCGGGAAACGCTCATCCAGGTATTCCATAATGATGCGGGATTCCCACAGAGTGAGCTCACGATCCACCAGCGTCGGTACGCTTTGATTCGGGTTGAGGTCAATCAGATCCTGAGGCGGGTTGTCCTTCTCCACGTGCTCTATCTCAAAACTGACACCCTTCTCGGCCAGCACAATGCGGACCTGATGGCTATAGATGTCAGTAGGACCAGAAAACAGCGTCATTACCGAACGTTTGTTGGCAGCGACAGCCATGAAAACCTCCAGGTATATTCAGAATTTTGTACTGCTGCCAGCCACTCATGGCCAGCCAGATGTAAAAACCCCATTAGCGCGATGTCACCTTCGTTCACGAATAAAACAAAAAATGAACAATCACCAGCATTTGGGCAGAAAATTGGATGATAGTTTACCAGATTTTGAAGACGTTGTGGTGAGGGGATTCTGGAAATGCTGAAAAAGTGGCGAGAACCGGCGGTAAGCTTGTGGATAACAGTCGTTTTATCCATAAAAAAACCCGCCGAAGCGGGTTTTTTCGCAAATTGTTCTGCGTGAGCAGAAAACAATTAACGTTTGGAGAACTGCGGACGACGACGTGCTTTACGCAGACCGACTTTCTTACGTTCAACCTGACGAGCGTCACGAGTGACGAAGCCAGCTTTACGCAGTTCAGAACGCAGGGACTCGTCGTACTCCATCAGAGCGCGGGTGATACCGTGACGGATCGCACCAGCCTGACCAGAGATACCACCACCTTTAACAGTGATGTACAGATCCAGTTTCTCAACCATGTCGACCAATTCCAGCGGCTGACGAACTACCATGCGGGCAGTTTCACGACCGAAGTACTGTTCCAGAGAACGCTGGTTGATAACGATTTTGCCGTTGCCCGGTTTGATGAAAACGCGAGCTGCGGAACTTTTGCGGCGACCAGTGCCGTAGTATTGATTTTCAGCCATTGCCTATAATCCCGATTAGATGTCAAGAACTTGCGGTTGCTGTGCCGCGTGGTTGTGCTCGTTACCCGCGTAAACTTTCAGTTTACGGTACATAGCACGACCCAGCGGGCCTTTTGGCAGCATGCCTTTAACCGCGATTTCAATCACACGCTCAGGACGGCGGGCAATCATCTCTTCAAAGGTCGCTTCTTTGATACCACCGATGTGGCCGGTGTGGTGGTAGTACATTTTGTCTTCGCGCTTGTTGCCGGTAACAGCAACTTTTTCTGCGTTCAGAACGATGATGTAATCACCGGTATCAACGTGCGGAGTGTATTCCGCTTTGTGCTTACCGCGCAGGCGACGAGCCAGTTCAGTAGCCAGACGGCCCAGAGTTTTACCGGTCGCGTCAACAACATACCAGTCGCGTTTTACGGTTTCTGGTTTAGCTGTAAAAGTTTTCATTAAAAGCTTACCCAAATAATAAGTTACACGTTGGTGAACACCCAAACGTTTAGTCAGTTGAGGTTCACACGACATTGTCCAGCAAACCTACCCCTTCGAATAGCCTATGCCGGCACATAGAAAGTTTCGGGAAAAAAACCTTCTCGTAACGTGGGGTCGCAAGATTATAGAGAAGTCGGGGTCAAAGATCGACCCCTTTATGAGATTTTTCAGGCAGCTCCCGGAGCGGCCCTGCGGCCCTGAATTCGCCAGGAAAAGTGTCCTGTCAGGGCATATGCGGGCGCTTGAGGTACTCTTCGCTCTGCATCTCCTGCAGGCGCGACAGACAGCGCTGGAACTCAAACTTCAGCCGCTCTCCCTGATAAATGTCGTACAGCGGCACCGCCGCGCTGACCACCAGCTTCACGTGGCGCTCATAGAACTCATCCACCAGGGCGATAAAGCGCCGGGCTTCGCTCTCCAGCTGCGCGGTCATCACCGGCACGTCGAACAGCATCACGGTGTGGAACAGGCGGGAGAGCGCAATATAGTCATGCTGGCTGCGGGCATCCACGCACAGCGTGGCGAACGACGCCGCCAGCGTCTGGTTTTCCACGCCGAGGGTCGGCAGCTCGCGATGGTTGATCTCCAGCGTCGGCCCGGCAGCGCGCGGCGCGCCGGCCAGCGCCAGCCACAGTTTATCCATCTGTTCGCGGGTGTCGTTATTCAGCGGCGACAGCCACAGGTGCGCTTGGGTCAGGGTACGCAAGCGATAATCGATGCCGGCATCAACGTTCATAATATCGCAATGCTGCTTGATGGCGTCGATAGCGGGCAGAAAACGGGCGCGCTGCAGACCATTGCGATAGAGCTCATCCGGCGGAATATTGGAAGTCGCCACCAGCGTGATGCCGCGGGCGAACAGGGCTTTCATCAGACCGCCCAACAGCATGGCGTCAGTAATATCGGAGACAAAAAACTCGTCGAAACAGAGCACGTCGGTTTCCGCTTTAAAGCGGTCGGCGACAATCTCCAGCGGGTCGCTATGGCCCTGCAGGGTGGTCAGCTCTTCGTGCACCCGCAGCATAAAGCGATGGAAATGCAGGCGCTGCTTACGCTCGCCCGGCAGGCTCTGGTAAAACAGGTCCATCAGCCAGGTTTTCCCTCGCCCCACGCCGCCCCACATATACAGGCCGCGGACAGGCGTCGCCTCGGCTGCTGGTTCGCGCTTACCCAGCAGTTTGCCGAATTTCGCGCGCAAACCGCCGCCTGACGCGACGGGCGCGGGCTGAGTCTGCAGCTCCTGGTAAATGGTATCAAGGCGGCTCACCGCTTCTTGTTGGACGTCGTCGGGTTGATGGCTGCCCTCTTTCAGGGCTGAAAGGTAACGCGATGTTGGAGACAGGCTTTGCATGATCTAATTGTTATTCCTTGAAAACCGTGATGTCGAAGCTCACGATTGACGAAAAAAAGGCCGTTCTACACTACGCGATGATACGCCAGGATTCCACTTCTGTGGAATTAGCGGTTATAGTGGCACTATCGGGCGCAGGCGGAGAGCCTAAGAGCCACCCTACGGAACCACAATACAACGGGAGATGTTCATGACCTGGGAATACGCGCTAATTGGGTTAGTCGTCGGTATCATCATTGGTGCCGTCGCCATGCGTTTCGGCAACCGCAAACTGCGCCAGCAGCAGGCGCTGCAGTTCGAACTGGAAAAGAATAAAGCCGAGCTTGAAGAGTACCGTGAAGAGCTGGTCAGCCATTTTGCGCGCAGCGCCGAGCTGCTGGATAACATGGCGCACGACTACCGTCAGCTGTATCAGCATATGGCGAAAAGCTCTAACAACCTGCTGCCGGACTCCATGGCAGACGCCAACCCGTTCCGCAACCGCCTGGCAGAGTCTGAAGCCAGCAACGATCAGGCGCCGGTCCAGATGCCGCGCGACTACTCCGAAGGCGCATCCGGTTTACTGCGCGGTGGCGCAAAACGCGATTAATCGATCGCCTCTGCTAAAATATTCTCCGGGCGCGCCCATCGCGCCCGCTCCTTCCCCCACTTCCCGGCTACAATTTAAACCAGTCCCCACATTGTTACCTGCGCAAAAATTCAATAACATCAGGTTATTCAGGACATTTTTCCATACACCTCAGGTTACGAGAGCCAGCATCTAATGAAGAAACAGACTTTGCTGTTGAGTGCGTTAGCGTTAAGCATTGGGTTATCGTTGTCGGTTCTGCCTCCGGCAGCAGCATCCTTACCGACTCAGGTGCCCGGCCAGGGCGCGTTACCAAGCCTGGCGCCGATGCTGGAAAAGGTCCTGCCGGCGGTAGTCAGCGTGCAGGTGGAAGGCACTGCCTCGCCGACGCTCAATATGCCGGAAGAGCTGAAGAAATATTTTGGCGATAACGCCCCGCAAGAACAAGCGCAGCCGTTCGAAGGGCTCGGGTCCGGCGTCATCATCGACGCAGCGAAAGGCTATGTGCTGACCAATAATCACGTCATCAATCAGGCGCAGAAGATCAGCGTCCAGCTGAACGATGGCCGTGAATTTGATGCCAAACTGGTCGGCAGCGATGAACAGAGCGACATTGCTCTGTTGCAGCTGATTAAGCCGTCAAACCTGACGCAAATCGCCATTGCTGACTCCGATAAACTGCGCGTCGGCGACTTCGCCGTCGCCGTCGGCAACCCGTTCGGCCTTGGCCAGACCGCCACCTCCGGCATTATCTCTGCCCTTGGCCGTAGCGGCCTGAACCTTGAAGGGCTGGAGAATTTCATCCAGACCGATGCCTCCATCAACCGCGGCAACTCCGGCGGCGCGCTGTTGAACCTCAACGGCGAGCTTATCGGGATCAACACCGCGATCCTGGCGCCGGGCGGCGGCAGCATCGGCATCGGCTTCGCCATCCCGAGCAACATGGCGAAAACCCTCGCCGACCAGCTCATTCAGTTTGGCGAAATCAAGCGCGGCCTGCTGGGCATTAAAGGCATGGAAATGAGCGCCGATATCGCCAAGGCGATGAACCTCAACGTTCAGCGCGGCGCCTTCGTCAGTGAAGTGCTGCCAAACTCCGGCTCCGCCAAAGCGGGGATCAAATCCGGCGACGTCATCGTTAGCCTGAACGGCAAACCGCTGAACAGTTTTGCCGAGCTGCGCTCGCGCATTGCCACTACCGAGCCGGGGACCAAAGTCAAACTGGGCCTGCTGCGCGACGGAAAACCGGTCGATGTCGAAGTGACGCTGGATAAGAGCACCTCCTCCACCGCCAGCGCTGAGCTGATTATCCCGGCTCTGCAGGGTGCCTCGTTTAGTGACGGTCAGATGAAAGATGGTACCAAAGGGGTGGTGATCGATAATGTCGATAAAGGCAGCGCCGCCGCCCAGGTCGGCCTGCATAAGGATGACATTATCATTGGCCTTAACCGGGAGCGTATTCATTCGATTGCCGAACTACGCAAAGTGCTCGAAGGCAAACCGCCGGTCATCGCCCTGAACGTGATCCGCGGCAACGAAAGCATCTATCTGCTGCTGCGCTGATTGTCTCCCCGGACATCGCCGCCATGTGCGATGTCCGGACAACTCATGCTATGCTGCGCCTGACCATTCATTAACGATATCTGCATCATGCCTGGAAAGTTATTACGATCAGTACTCATCGGTTTGCTTGTCGGGGGCCTGCTGTTGGCCTTGATGCCTTCGCTGCGCCAGTGGCAGCTGGCGCCGACCACTCAGAACGATACGGCAGACGACTCCCCTGCGAGCTATAACGCCGCCGTACGCCGCGCGGCGCCCGCCGTAGTGAACGTCTATAACCGCGCCCTGAACAGCACCAGCCATAATCAGCTGACGCTTGGATCCGGGGTGATCATGGACCAGCGCGGCTATATCCTGACCAACAAGCATGTGATTAACGATGCCGACCAGATTATCGTCGCGCTGCAGGACGGCCGGGTCTTCGAAGCGCTGCTGGTAGGCTCCGATTCCCTGACTGACCTCGCGGTGCTGAAGATCAACGCCACCGGCGGGCTGCCGGTGATCCCGATCAACCCGAAACGCACGCCGCACATCGGCGATGTGGTGCTGGCGATTGGCAACCCCTATAACCTGGGACAGACCATCACCCAGGGGATCATCAGCGCCACAGGGCGCATTGGCCTCAACCCTACCGGGCGCCAGAATTTCCTGCAGACTGACGCGTCGATCAACCACGGTAACTCCGGCGGGGCGCTAGTGAACTCCCTCGGCGAGCTGATGGGCATTAACACCCTCTCCTTTGATAAGAGCAACGACGGCGAAACGCCGGAAGGCATTGGTTTTGCGATCCCGTTCCAGTTAGCGACCAAAATTATGGATAAGCTGATCCGCGATGGCCGGGTGATCCGCGGCTATATCGGCATTAGCGGCCGGGAGATCGCCCCGCTACACGCGCAGGGCGGCGGGATCGATCAGATCCAGGGGATCGTGGTTAACGATGTCGCGCCGGACGGACCGGCCGCACAGGCGGGGATCCGCGCCAACGACGTGATCATCTCCGTGAATGACAAACCTGCGGTCTCTGCACTGGAAACGATGGATCAGGTGGCCGAGATCCGTCCGGGATCGGAAATTCCGGTGGTCATCATGCGTGATGATAAGAAAATCACGCTCCATATCGCCGTCCAGGAATACCCGGCCACCAACTAAGCGGCTCTCCGGCTGGGGGCTACGTTATTTGCTAGATACCGGATCGGCCGGGAATCTGACCAGAAACCCGGTCACCATGAATGCAAGGCAATAAAAAGCCGGAACAACGGTTCCGGCTTTTTTGCACGTGCGAGGTTACTTGTTAACGAAGTCTTCGCCGAGCGCGATATCTTTCTTCAGGGTGTCCAGCATGCCTTCCAGCGCCTGTTGCTCAAAGGCGCTGAGTTTGCCGATAGACTGACGCTCTTCCACGCCGTTTTTCCCCAGCAGCAGCGGCTGGGAGAAGAAACGCGCATACTCGCCGTCGCCTTCCACGTAGGCACACTCCACTACACCTTTTTCTCCCTGCATGGCGCGAACCAGAGAGAGACCAAAGCGCGCAGCCGCCTGACCCATCGACAAAGTCGCCGACCCGCCGCCCGCTTTCGCTTCCACGACCTCGGTACCGGCGTTTTGAATGCGTTTAGTCAGATCGGCCACTTCCTGATCGCTAAAGCTGACGCCCGGGATCTGCGACAGTAAAGGCAGAATGGTGACCCCGGAGTGACCGCCAATAACCGGGACTTCCACCTCGGTTGCCGATTTACCTTTCAGCTCCGCCACAAAGGTATTGGAGCGGATGATGTCCAGCGTAGTCACGCCGAACAGTTTGTTTTTATCGTACACGCCAGCTTTTTTCAGCACTTCGGCGGCGATAGCCACGGTGGTATTCACCGGGTTGGTGATAATGCCGATGCAGGCCTGCGGGCAGGTTTTGGCAATCTGCTGCACGAGGTTCTTAACGATACCCGCATTCACATTAAACAGGTCTGAACGATCCATGCCGGGCTTACGCGCTACGCCCGCGGAGATCAGCACCACATCAGCGCCTTCCAGCGCCGGGGTAGCATCTTCACCGGAAAATCCTTTAATTTTTACATCTGTGGGGATATGACTTAGATCTACCGCCACGCCCGGCGTAACCGGAGCGATGTCGTACAACGAGAGCTCTGAACCTGAAGGCAGTTGGGTCTTAAGTAGTAGGGCAAGCGCCTGGCCGATACCACCGGCAGCGCCAAGGACTGCAACTTTCATCCTAAACTCCTTATTATGGTTAATTTAGTCTTTCGTTATTCCGTCGCCTGGACCTTAATTCACAAGATGAACAATTACAATGATTATGGCTGAAGAATGCATGATTGTGCGTAGCAATAGAACAGCGGCGCACGTTATGCTTCCTGACTGACCATCCAGCAAAGCGAAGTACCGGATCGACTATTGGTTACAATACACCCAGCCAGTTGCGCAAAACAACACCAACTCAATAACATTTCATTTACTTTTACATGGCTTTAAGCGTTGTGATGAGAACATGTTCCTTATACGGTTTTTTTGCTAAAATATGCCCCCTTCATAACATTATTGACCTATCCCTTCGCGGATTATTTGCATAAAAATTCACGGTTATGCATAATGATGTTGATTTTACCACCATAATCTGGGTGACTTATGCGAAGTTCGGCAAAACAAGAAGAACTGGTTAAAGCGTTTAAAGCGCTGCTTAAAGAAGAGAAATTCAGCTCGCAGGGAGAGATCGTTCAGGCGCTGCAGGAAGAGGGCTTCGAGAATATCAACCAATCGAAGGTTTCCCGCATGCTCACCAAATTTGGCGCGGTTCGTACCCGTAACGCCAAAATGGAAATGGTTTATTGCCTGCCTGCCGAGCTTGGCGTGCCGACCACCTCCAGCCCGCTGAAAAATCTGGTGCTGGATATCGACTATAACGATGCCGTCGTGGTGATCCATACCAGCCCCGGTGCAGCGCAGCTGATCGCCCGTCTTCTCGACTCGCTGGGCAAGGCGGAAGGTATTCTTGGCAGCATCGCCGGGGATGACACCATCTTCACCACGCCAGCGCGTGGTTTCACAGTGAAAGATCTGCACGACGCTATCCTGGTACTGTTCGAACAGGAACTCTGAGCATTCCCCTCTGGCAACCGTCAGAGGGTGGATTACTCCCTCTTCTCTCCCCCCTTTCAACTCAACAAAAATTTAACATTTTGTGTGATTTAGCCTGTCTATACGTTCTTTTACGTAAGGCAAACGCCTAAAACGCACAAAAGATCAAAATCGTATACCTTTATGATTTTATTAGAAATAAAACTTATCTCCGTCTACGACTTGTCATTTTTAATTCTTATCGGTTATAAAAAGCGCAATCCATTGTAACTATTAACGCACAAAACAATTAGCATGGTATTAATATTTTTGGTGATTAGTGTATACTTGTTTTTGTGATGAGGGTCACGAAACAAAGACCCTCAACAAAAAGATTCGACGAGGTGAACATCATGAAAATCAAAACCACTGTAGCAGCTCTCAGCATCCTGTCCGTCATGTCGTTTGGCGCTTTCGCCGCTGACGTTATCAACAGCGAGCAGGCCCAGGGCCGCGAGGCCATCGGCACAGTATCCGTCGGCGCGGTAGCATCATCCCCGATGGATATGCATGAAATGCTGAACAAAAAAGCGCAGGAAGAAGGAGCTTCTTCTTACCGCATTATCGAAGCCCGCACTGGCGACCACTGGCATGCCACTGCTGAGCTGTATAAATAAGTTTTAGATCGTCAACGATTAACCGACAAAAATTCTCTACCGCGGCCCGGCCCCATTCATCGCCCGCCGCGGCGAAACAAAGACTGGAGTAAAGATTATGAAACGCGCAATGATCATCGCATCCCTTGGCCTGGCTTCCCTTCTCTCTTTCGGCGCAAGCGCGGCTGTTCAGCAAGTGAACGCTGAACAAGCACAAAACCTGCAGTCCATGGGCACCATCTCGGTTTCCCAGGTAGGTAGTGCGCCAATGGACATGCGTCAGGAACTGGCCGCTAAAGCCGAGAAAGAAGGTGCCAGCAGCTACCGTATTATTGAAGCACGTACCGGCGATAGCTGGCACGCCACCGCTGAGCTGTACAAATAAACCCTCGTCGTCTTATTTCGACGACTTGCCCCCGCCTGCCGGGGGCTTTTTTATGCCTGCCGGGCGTTAAAACGTAACTCCCCCTCCAGCTCTTCTTCTGCTTCATCAAATAATAAAATTAATGCCCCAAAGCGCCGACGCTGCTTGTCATTTAAATGGATGAACTCAATGTCCAGCGGCAGCGGCAGCAGCCCACCGGTCACCGCGTCCCATAGCGAATCAAGGTTGTTGACCTTATCCTGAGCCAGCTCGAAGGTCCGGGAGAACTCCCGGTAGAAATCCTGTTGCTCGGCGATTTCGTCAAAATCAAACGTATAGGTGGTCATGACAGCCCCTCCCGCTTCTCTTCCTGTCGCCGTTAAGTATAGCGATAAAAAAACCGACGCCTGGGCGTCGGTTTATGGGTTAACTGCTGGTCAGCACATGCTGGTACTTGTGCAACATCTCAACCAGTCGCCGTACCGGCTCGGTCACCTGCGGCGAAGCCTCCCAGACCCGCAGCTTCTCCTGATAAACATCAAGCTCCGCCAGCAGCCGGGTAAAGTAGCGCCGACGCTTATCATCGCTCCCGGCGGAGATGACATGATCCGCAGTACGTCGCAGCTGGCGATGGAACGCCGACAAATCCTCGTTCACCGGCACGGGCGCATCGCGCAGGCGCTGGTGGGCAATGATTAACGTCAACGCCAGACGGAAACGGGCGACATCGCCGGGAAATTTGTTGAGCAACAAAAACAGCTGCTGATAGAGCGCGGGCAGATGATTCTCTTTGCGACGCGCCGAATTGGTGGTCAGCGAAGAGACCGCCGCTGAGACAAACTGGTTCAGCAGCACCCGACCGGTTCTTGCCCGGGAGTTATCCCTGACAATCAGAATCACCATCAGGGCGAGGAAACAGCCGACGATCTGCCCCAGCGCGCTGTCGAGGAACTGACTGAACTGGAATTGCATCGGGTTATCCAGCACCAGAATGTTGATGGTGCTCGCCAGCGCCCCCAGCGATCCGAGGCGCCTTTTCTGCACTTCGATACCGATAAAAAACGCCATCGCCGCCAGGCTGATACAGAGCAGCAGCATACTCTGCTGCGTCGCCGGCATGATCACTAGAAAGTACAGGGTACCCAGCGGTAACGCCGCCAGAGTACCGTAGAGGAAGTCTATCGCCACCATTCTCGGGTTAGGTAGACGCATCGCCAGCGCGGTAACCACGGCAATCATTACCATCGCCCCGCTGCCTGAGGTCCAGCCCGTCCACAGCCAGAACAGCGTCCCGAGGATACAGGAGACGGAGGTGCGCCAGAAGTTCACCATCGCGTGGTGACGCTCGGCGGACTCCACTTTAACCACCGTTTCGCCGCGCAATACACCGTCTTCGATGCGGCTGATTTTGGTATTGCCCACCACGCCACGCTTAAGCAGCAGGTAACGGGTGGCTGCGCCTACCCAGCTGTAGATGGTGACCGGCGTATTATGCTCGCCTTTCCAGGTCAGGAAGCGACGCATACGCTTCAGCTGCTGGTGAACATCCTGCACTGTCTCAACCGGCTCAGCAAACAGCTCGCGGTAGTCGTCCGTCACCATTTCCGGTCGCGAGTTCTGAATCAGGTAGGTTTCGCAAGCCTGGGTGATAAGCGTTAGCGAGAGGGTATTGATCGCCTTCAGGCGTTGATTCGCCTTAGCCCAGCGAGAGGATTCCATAATCAGGTTACTGCGCATGCCTTCCAGCGCCGTGGTACGACGCACCAGCGCTCCCCAGGCCTGATCCACTTCCTCTTTTTCGCCGTGCGCAACGCATAACTGCATCAGCTTATACTGTGCAATCAGCAGGTTATCCAGCTCAAGGTCGATCTCTTTTTTAATCGAACGTGGGGAGAACAGCAGATCGGCGACGATGGCGCTGACAATCCCGATGACAATTTCGCTGCAGCGCTCAACGGCAAACTGCGGCGCCAGCATCGGATTGGTGTGGATGGTAATAATGATAATCAGCGCGGTGTAGCCGGCCAGCCCCCAGGCATAGGAGTTTTCGACCTTGACCAGCGACGAAACCCAGGTACAAAACCCGGCCCACAGGCAGCATACCAGCATCATCAGCAGAGGGGCGCGGATCATCAGGATGATGATAACCAGCGCCGCAATACAGCCGATAAAGGTCCCGGCAATACGCAACATGCCGCGATAGCGGATCGCGCCGGAGTACGGCTCTCCCCCGGCGGCAAAGGCCGGGCCAGCGGCGACAATCGCCGCGGTCAGCACCGCCCAGCGCGGCGTTTCGAGCTGAAAATGGAAGCCGACGAACAGCGCCAGCACCACCGCGCATGCAAGCTTAATGGCAAAGCGGAGATGCTGGGGAGCAATAGTATATGTCCCCATAGCGATTAACCGAATTCGCGCAGGCGCATAGCCAGTTTCTGGAAGAAGTTGGCCTGGCTGGTATCACGGTCTTCTTTACCGGTGATCACCACCGTCGCCGTCGTGCCCGATGGCCACAGATTCCCCTGCTGGTGGTCAAGGCGAATACGTACCGGCACACGCTGCGCCAGACGCACCCATTCAAGGTTGGAATCCACCGAGGCCATCCCTTTCGAGTCGCTGCTGCTGCTGGCGTTGGTTACCCCCGCAGCGATACTGTCCACCGTGCCTTTTATGGTTTTGCTGCTGCCAAGCGGGGTAATTTCCGCCCGGTAGCCAGGACGGACGCCTTCCAGTTTGGTCTCTTCCAGATAGGCCATGACGTAAAATGTATTCTCTTTCACCAGCGCCACCGCCGTGGAGCCGCGGGTGATAAATTCCCCGGTATAGACGTTAAGGTTGGTTACCCAACCATCCGCAGGGGCGCGAATCTCCGTGCGCTCCAGGTCCAGTCTGGCCAGGTCGCGGCTGGCCACCGCTTTCGCCAGCTGATGCTCAACCGTCTGCAGCACATTGTTCGCCTGGTCAATCTCTTCCCGCGACATCGCCTGGACGCCAAGCTTATTACGCCGACCGGCTTCGACACGTTTTTCCTGGGCTAACGTCTGGTAGTAGGCGACATCGGCTTCCGCCTGCGCCAGCGCTTTTTGGTAACGAGGCTGGTCAATAACGAACAATACCTGGTCTTTCTTAACCAGTTGGTTATCCTTGACGTTTACCTGGGAGATCAGCCCGGAGACGTCGGGGGCAATGGCCACAATGTCGGCGCTAAAGCGCGCATCCCGCGTCCACGGCGAGGCGGTGTAGTAAACCCAGGCGCGGAAAATCGCTACGAAGGCCAAAATGACCAGTATCACGGTAATAGCAGTACGGAGGATATTTCTTGTTAGTGTTTTCACATCAACCTCAAACGAACAAGCGCGATATCAAATAAAAAAGGCAGCAATATAGCGCCGTATTAAACAGTGCAGGGTGCCAGACAAAATCGTAAATGCCGGTCGGAACCAGCAATCGGTGCACCAGCCAGAAGATGGCCAGCGACAACAGCAACTCGAAGAAGATCGGCGGAAACGATAAGCCGAAAATCACGATGACAGGAAACAGACTCATGATGACCTTGAATAAGAAGCGTACAGGTAGTGAGCAGATGCGTTTATTATGTAGCTAACAATATATTAACGTAACGATTGCCGCATTATCTACAATGTGTGATCTAAATCACTTTTAAGCCAGAGTGAATAATGGAACGATTAAAGCGCATGTCCGTTTTCGCCAAAGTGGTCGAATTAGGTTCCTTCACCGCAGCGGCCCGCCAGCTTCAGATGAGCGTTTCCTCAATCAGTCAGACCGTCGCCAAACTGGAAGATGAACTGCAGGTGAAGCTGCTCAACCGCAGCACCCGCAGCCTTGGCTTAACGGAAGCGGGTAAAATTTACTATCAGGGCTGCCGTAGGATGCTGTTTGAAGCGCAGGATGTCCATGAGCAATTATACGCATTTAACAACACCCCCATCGGGACGCTGCGTATCGGCTGCTCTTCAACTATGGCACAGAATGTTCTGGCGCGCATAACGGCGAAAATGCTGAAAGAATACCCCGGGCTCTCCGTCAATCTGGTCACCGGCATACCTGCGCCGGACCTGATCGCCGACGGTCTTGACGTGGTGATCCGCGTGGGCGCTCTGCAGGATTCCAGCCTTTTTTCCCGCCGCCTGGGATCAATGCCGATGGTATTATGCGCCGCGAAAAGCTATCTGGCGCAGGCTGGCAATCCGGAGAAACCGGCCGATCTTACCGGGCATGCCTGGCTGGAATATAGCGTGCGGCCGGACAATGAGTTTGTCATTATCGCGCCGGAAGGGATCTCAACCCGCCTGACCCCGCAGGGGCGCTTTGTGACCAACGACCCCATGACGCTGGTGCGCTGGCTGACCGCCGGGGTGGGTATCGCCTATGTGCCGTTGATGTGGGCGATCGAAGAGATCAATCGCGGTGAGCTTGAGATCCTGCTGCCGAGCTACCAGTCCGATCCGCGGCCGGTTTACGCCCTGTACACCGAAAAGGATAAACTGCCGCTGAAAGTGCAGGTCTGTATCAACTATCTGACGGAATATTTTGTCGACGTGGCGAAGATCTATCAGGGGATGCACGGGAGAGGGATCGCCCGCTGAAGCGGTTCCCGGCGACGCCGGGAACCCGGTCAGGATCAGGCGGTGCCGCCGACGGTAAGATTATCGACCTTCAGGGTCGGCTGGCCAACGCCCACCGGCACGCTCTGACCCTCTTTGCCACAGACGCCGACGCCGTTATCCAGACGCAGATCGTTACCCACCATCGAAATCTGCTGCATGGTCTCAATCCCGGAGCCGATCAGGGTCGCCCCTTTCACCGCCTTCGTGACCTTGCCTTTTTCGATCAGATAGGCCTCGGAGGTGGAGAAGACAAACTTACCGGAGGTGATATCCACCTGCCCACCGCCGAAGTTAGGCGCGAAGATACCATAGTCCACCGACTCGATAATCTCCTGCGGCGTGGACTGGCCCGCCAGCATATAGGTGTTGGTCATACGCGGCATCGGCAGATGGGCATAGGATTCACGGCGGCCGTTGCCGGTCGGCGCGACGCCCATCAGACGCGCATTGAGTTTATCCTGCATGTAGCCTTTCAGGATGCCGTTTTCGATCAGCACATTGTATTGACCCGGCGTGCCTTCATCATCGATAGCCACCGAGCCACGACGATCGACGATGGTGCCGTCGTCCACGACGGTGCACAGTTCAGAGGCGACTAATTCCCCCATATGACCGCTAAAGACCGAGGTGCCGCGACGGTTGAAATCGCCTTCCAGGCCATGACCGACCGCTTCGTGCAGCAGGACGCCAGGCCAGCCGGCGCCGAGCACCACCGGCAGCATTCCCGCCGGGGCGGCGACCGCCGAGAGGTTAACCAGCGCCATGCGCACCGCTTCTTTCGCCCAGGCGTCGGCCCGCACTTCGCCCTCCTGAGAGGCGAGGAAATAGTCATAGCCAAAACGTCCGCCGCCGCCGCTGCTGCCGCGCTCGCGTTTGCCGTCCTCTTCCACCAGTACGCTGACCGAGAGGCGCACCAGCGGACGAACGTCCGCGGCCAGAGTGCCGTCGGTGGCGGCCACCAGAATCAGTTCATAGACGCCGCTCAGGCTGGCCGAAACCTCCTGCACACGCTGATCCGCCGCGCGAGCGACTTTGTCGACCCGGCGGAGAATATCCAGCTTCTCTTCCCGGCTCATACTCTGCAGCGGGTCGATGCTGGTATAGAGGGCGCTGTGCTCTACGGCGCCGAGGGTCTGTACTTTGCCATTGCCGGTCTCGCGCACAATGGTCCGCGCCGCCTGGGCGCTCTGCTCCAGCGCCAGCTTGCTGATCTGGTCAGCGTAGGCAAAGCCCGTTTTTTCGCCGCTGACGGCGCGCACGCCTACGCCCTGGTCGATATTGTACGACCCATCTTTAATGATGCTGTCTTCCAGAACCCAGGATTCGTGATAGCTCGACTGAAAATAAAGATCGCCGTAATCGAGGCGGCGCTCGGTCAGTTGACCAAGAATGGCAAACAGGTCCTGATGATTCAGGCCATTTGCCGACAGTAATTGTTCACTTACCAGGTTCAGACTCATCGTTATGCTACTCGTTTGTTGCCGCCTGACAGGCGGAAATACAGAAGGCTATCTATTGAGATTGCGGCAATTCCCGGCAATCGTCAAATCATTGCTTTTTGTTGCTGCGCGCCTGGCGCAGCACTTCATTGATCTGCGGCTGGTCAATCGGGCCGGTGATGCGATAGCGCAGTATCGAGACTTTGTTCCACAGCGGCCCCAGCACCTTGCTGGCGGCAAACACCGCCGCGCCGACAATCGGGTTGACAGCAAAAGCCGCCGCCACGCCGACGGTCGCGGAGATCTCCGGCGCGACCACCGCCTGCAGATCCAGCTGGCGACGCACCAGATCGACCGACCCTTTCATGGCAATGTCCGCCTCCAGACCATCCACCAGCGTATCATCGGTATGCAGTACGCCATCCTTAATCCATGCCGTACTGTTAATCGAGTCAAAGTAAAAACCTTCGCTGAAGGTATCGCTGAAGTCGAAGCGCAGTTTGCGCAGTAGGGCATCGACGCTCAGCAAACGCAGCAGCTGGCCTGCATGCCCGGTACTCAGGTCGGTAAACTGCCCCTTGCCGAGGTGGCTTTTAATGATCCCATTGAGCGAGGCGACATCGGGTGACCAGGGCGGCGCGCGCCAGTGGAGATCGTAGTCGATATCAAACGGCGAATCCTTCACCGGTGTGGAAACGCCAAAGAAATCCGCAAATTCATCCGTTTTATTGCCATGCAGTCTGCCTTTCAGCGAGGTGCGCACCCCGGAAGGGGCGTTAACCCACACGCCGTCGGTCGTCAGCCGGCCAAACCCGGTATCCACCAGGCCGTTGGAGAGCGTTAAGGTATCGCCCTTGATCGTCACATCGCCGTCGATGCGGCCATATTTTTGCCCCCACAGCCAGCATTCCGCACAGCGCAGCTGCAGATCGGGCCAGCCGTGGAAATCCAGCCGCGTCTCCGCCTGCGGAGTCACGTTCTCCGTTCCGCTCTTGCCGCTGGCACTGGCGCTGGCCGGGTTGAAATAGAGATAACGCACATTTGCCAGCCACGGGGCATTGTCGCGCATCGTCAGGGTGGCGTTGATCTCACGCCCCTGCGCCTCAACCTGCGAGCCGCCGGCGACCGGCTGCGACATCAGACTGACGTTGTTCCATTGCTGGCCGGCCAGCGCCAGCGACGGCGTACGCAGCACAATGCGCGGTGGAAAGAGGACACTGCTGCTGACTTCATTCGCCGCGCCCTTCTGGAACAGCGCCAGCCATTGCGCGCCATCCATCGGCGGCAGATTGAGTTCAACGCCGGGCTGGTCGGGCAGAGGAGAGAGGCCTTTGCTATCCGTCGTGAGGATCGCTCTGTCCAGCGTCAGCTTACGGTTCAGCAACCAGCGGCTGTTGATATGATTCTTCGCGCCAACGGATCCGGTCAGGTCGAAGCTGCTCAGACCGCCGGCGACGTTAATTTTGACCGGCAGGGGTTCGCCAGCGGACTTGTTGACCGGTGAAGGTAAGTGACTGCTCACATTCTTCAGATCGCCATTGATATCAACCTTATAGCTGGCATTGCCATGGTACGGCAGCTCGATAGCGACCTTGCCCTCCCACGGAACGCTACCGCTCAGCGTCTCATTAACCGCTTTCGGCAGCAGCCCGGTGCGCGACGGCTGCCAGCTGGCATTCATCCCGACATCCACCAGAAACGCTTTTTCGCCTTCGCGGGTGGAAAAATTGAGGTTCAGCGGCTGATTAAACCAGGTCGCGCTCAACGTTTGGCTATTAAGATCGCCATTCACGAAGCTGAAATTACCGCTCAGGTTCTGCAACGTAGTATCTAACGGTTTGATGAACAAGCTATTATTCTGCAGCCGTACATCGCCTTTCGCGGTGGTCATCTCGCCGTCGAGGGGGATATTCAGATGTAAGCGAGCGCTCACATCCCCATCCAGCTGCAGGGAATCCAGCGCTGCCCCGAGCGAGGCTTTCAATGGCGTGGTGTTGAAATAAGGGCCCACCTCTTTGCCCGGGCCTTTGATGTCAGCATCAATCAGCAGTTTTTCCTGCGCATAATCCGGGATCACGGCATCGAGATTGCTGGCGGTCACATTGCCGAGCATCGCTTTATCCGCCCGCATCCACAGGCCGCTGTTGATAAAATTGAGGTCGATATTCAGCCCGGTCAGCGCCGGCCAGTCCGGTTGAAAAGCGAAAGTGGCATTCTTCAGCGGGACGTAAACCTGGAACTGGCCTTCATTGTGCGGATACGGGAACAGATGTGGGTTACCGCCATACACCAGCGTCGCATCGCGGGCCTGCCCGGCTTTAATCGCGCCGCTGAGATAGTCCACCAGCGCTTTGCCCATCAGGTTTTCCGGGAAGTAACGCCACGCCTGGCCGCCATCGTTGGTGCTGATTCCCGCCAGAATGCCCAGCCACGGATCGTCCCCCTGCGGTTGCAGATAGCGGAAGCCGCCGCGGGCGCGTACCCCCGTCGCCTGCACGTCAATATCGCGGCCATCAAGCATAAAGCCTTTGTCATTTTTCACCCAGCTGAGGGTGGCTTCGCCAGCGGCGATCTCCAGCGGGGCCCGGAAAACTCCGGCATACGGCATCTGCGCCTTCGTCATGCGGGCGCGCAGTTCCCCGTGCTCCACGCTGCCATTCAGGCTGCCGGAAAAGTGTTCCGCTCCCGGCAGGAGTTTCCACTGCTTCCACGCCAGATCGCTCCACTGCGCCTGAAAGCGCGTTTTCTCCGTCGCCTGCAGGGGAATATCGAGAGCCAGCAGATTGATTTTGCCGCTGGGCTGCGTGGTGCGCCAGAGTTCGCCCAAAGAAGGCGCCAGCTTATCGGCAAACGGCTGCAATCCGCTCAGGCCACTGAGCGCTAAATTGCTGGCGCGAATACGTAATTCATCGCTACGCTGATGACCGTCGCCACCGACATCCTGCCCCGGGATCCACGCCATCGCCAGCGCGCCGCTTGGCCACGGGTTATCGTCGATCGCGATCCGCGTATCGGGAATATAGAAGCCCCAGCTCTGCTTGTCATGAGAGAGATGCGCCGTCAGGTTATCCACTGACAGATGATGAACCTCGCTATCCCCTTGCCAGCTGGCGCCCCCTTTTTTCAGCCATACGTCGCCGCTGGCTACATCGCCTTTTTCAATAGTCATCCAGCCTTCGAGGCTGAAGCGGGCGCTTTTCAGCGCGATATTGTCCTGCATCCAGCGGCCCAGCCAGGGTTTGACGTCAATATCGTCAGCCTGCAGCCAGACCCGGCCTTTATTCAGCAGGCCATCCTCATCGCGGAGATCCATCCGCACCTGCATGACGCCATGCTGGCCGGTGAGACTGGAAAGGCTGAGCTGCCCCTCGGCGCGGTGACGGTTCCTGCCGTTAAGCCAGGTCAGCTGCGGGACCGCCAGCTCCGCCCGCTGACCAGAAATGGTCAGGAAGCTCAGATGGCTGTCGCGCAGAGTAAAGTGGTCGAACTGACGTAAAAAGAGATCGCTGATGCGGTCGGTTTTCAGACTTTCGCCGCCGTCATTGGTCTGAATCGGGGTATTGGTATGGACCTGCAGCTGCCAGAAGGTGAGATCGCGAAACTGCCAGCGCATATGCAGCAGACTTTGCCAGACGTCCAGCGCCAGGGTCACGCGCTTGACCGCCATTGTCCCGCCATCCTTCAGCCCAACATGAATATCGCGGACATCTAATGTTGGGCCAAAAGTTTGCCAGCTGGCGGCGATCTGCGAGGCATCCACCGGCGTGCCGGTGAGGGCGGAGATTTTCTCCAGCAGCTGCGGACGCCAGGCGTCGAGCTGCGGCAACACGAGACGCAAGCCACTCACCAGCAGCGCGACGATAACAATCAATGTTGCCACGGTGAGCAATAAAATCCCGGGCAGTCGCCTCACGCCTCTCTCCTTGTCAGCCGCACAATGACGCGGTGTATTACATCATAACCACATCGAACTGCTCTTGATTATAGAGCGGCTCAATTTGTACCTTCACCTGCTTGCCGACAAAGATCTCCACTTCCGCCAGCGCATGCGACTCTTCCCCTTTCAGGGTTTCCGCCACCGCAGGGGAAGCATAGACCAGGAAGCGATCGGAATCATAAGCATGATGCACGCGAACGATCTCACGCATAATCTCATAGCATACCGTTTCCACGGACTTTACCGTTCCGCGTCCGTGGCAGGTCGGGCATTCGTTGCACAGCACATGCTCCACGCTTTCGCGGGTGCGTTTCCGCGTCATCTCCACCAGACCCAGCTGGGAGAAACCGTTGATGCTGGTCTTCACCCGGTCTTTGCTGAGGGCCTGCTCCAGGGAGTGCAACACCCGCCGGCGATGGTCTTCATTGTTCATGTCGATGAAATCAATGATGATAATGCCGCCGAGGTTACGCAAACGCAGCTGGCGGGCTATCGCCTGGGTGGCTTCGATATTGGTATTGAAGATAGTATCGTCAAGATTGCGGTGCCCAACAAACGCCCCGGTGTTGATATCGATGGTGGTCATCGCCTCGGTCTGGTCGATGATCAGATAGCCCCCGGACTTGAGCTCGACTTTACGCTCCAGCGCGCGTTGAATTTCGTTCTCAACGTCAAAGAGATCGAATATCGGCTGACGGCCGCTGTAGTGTTCCAGCTTGCTGGTCATTTCCGGAATATATTCGGCGGTAAATTCCAGCAGCGCCTCATAGGTCAGCCGCGAGTCGACGCGAATACGATCGAGATGCGCATCGGCAAAATCCCGCAGCACGCGCTGAGCCAGGGCCAGCTCGCCGTACAGCTGATAGCGGGTCTGGTTGCGCTTTTTGCGCTCCATCACTTTGGTCCATACGCGCTTAAGATAGGCGGCATCGGCGGCCATCTCCTGCTCGTGGACCCCTTCCGCGGCGGTGCGAATGATAAACCCGCCCTGCTCGTCGCAGTACTCTGCCACGACCTTTTTCAGCCGCTCGCGCTCGGCTTCGCTTTCAATCCGCTGAGAGACCCCCACATGGGAGGCGCCTGGCATAAAAACCAGATAGCGGGAAGGCAGGGTAATATCGGTGGTCAGACGCGCGCCTTTGGTACCGAGCGGATCTTTAACCACCTGAACCATCAGGTCCTGGCCCTGACGCACCAGCTCCGAAATATCGCGCACGGTAAACTGCTTTTGCTCCTCACCGGCAACGCATTCGGTATGCGGCATGATATCGGAGGCGTGGAGGAACGCCGCCTTATCCAGACCAATATCTACAAAAGCCGCCTGCATTCCCGGCAGCACTCGGCTAACACGACCTTTGTAGATATTGCCTACTATTCCGCGTCGCGCTTCACGCTCAATATGGATTTCCTGCAGAATACCGCCATCAATATACGCAACGCGCGTTTCGGATGGCGTTACGTTCACTAATAATTCAGCCGTCATCTTTATCCCTTTTCTTTACGCAGTGAGTTAAAGTTACTGAGCAACTCATACGTTTCCACCAGCGGTAAGCCGACTACGGCGTGATAGCTGCCATTAATCTTCCTGACGAAGCAGCCACCCAACCCTTGAATACCGTATGCACCTGCTTTATCTAAAGGCTCGCCGCTGGCCACATAATCGGCGATATCCTGCTCGCTGAGCGTTCGGAAGGTCACTTCCGTGACCACCAGACAATCCAACGTCTGCTGCTTATCCGCCAGCGCCACCGCGGTCATGACCTGATGGGTTTGGCCGGAAAGCAGGCGCAGCATCGCTGCAGCGTGTTCGGCGTCGCGCGGTTTTTCCAGCACTTCGCCGTTCAAAATAACAATCGTATCCGCTCCCAACACCGGCAAATCCCGCGATGCCAGCGCCACTCCGGCCTGCGCCTTTTCACGCGCCAGACGGACGACATAGTGCTGTGCGCTCTCCTGCGTCTGGCGCTGCTCCTCGATACCAGGAACCAGACGCTCGAACGCGAGACCAAGCTGAGTCAGCAGTTCCTGCCGACGCGGGGAACCAGAAGCAAGATACAGAGTTGTCATATCAACCTTATTGCACTGCAAATTGCTGACGCACTTTACGCATCAGCAGGAAGAGCCATGGCCAGAGGATACCGTTTACTACACTACTCCAGAATACTTCCGGACGGAAAGAGACGTTGATCACTAAAAACTCTGCCCAGAAAACAATGATATCCACGGCGAGGGATAACAGCATGACCACCAGCGCCTGTTGCCACAGCGCCAGGTTACGGAACAGCTGATACTTCAGCGCCACCAGATAGGCGACGATGCTTAAGGACAGCGCGCGAACGCCCAGCGTCGAGCCGCTGATGAGATCAAGAATAGCCCCCATCACGAAGCCCGTCCCCACGTTCACCCGGTGCGGCAGCGCGAGGATCCAGTACAGCAGGATCAATAATACCCAGTTGGGCCGGAAAACGCTGATGTCCGCCGGCCAGGGCATAATTTGCAGCAATAGCGCGATAAGAAACGAGAGCCAGATAACCCAGCGTCCCTGGCTACGGTAACTTGCCACTATTGCCCCCCTGCAGGCTGCGACGGCTGAGACGGCGTCAGCCCGGTGGCGGGCGCCGGCATCTGCGGCCCCATCGCATCCGGCGCAGGCAACACCTGCGGCATCATCTGCATCAGGCGTTCGTTAGCCACGCGATGAACCTCTTCCGGAGTCATCGGGTTAGCGCCATTGCGATCGGCGCCCCACAGCAGCAGCAGATAGCGCAAACGCTGCAGACCGGCCGTCGGACGCGCCTGGATCACCGTGTAGGCGCGCTGGGTGTCCAGTTTCACTGAAGAGACAACCCCAACCGGGTACCCTTCCGGGAAACGGCCGCCAAGACCGGAGGTCACCAGCACATCGCCGACGCGAATATCGGTATTGGCCGGCAGATGCTCAAGCTGGAGGTCGTCGGTGCAGCCGTTACCGGCGGCAATGACGCGAATGTCGTTACGCAGGACCTGGATCGGCAACGCATGGGTGGCATCACAGATCAGCAGTACCCGGCTGGTCATTTTCGCTACCGCCACGACCTGCCCCACCACGCCTTTATCGCTGATAACCGGCTGGCCTTCGTAGACGCCGTTGACGCTGCCCTTATCGATAACCACCTGATCGCTATAGGGGTCGTTGACCGTTGAGATGACCTGGGTCACCATTTTTTGCTCGTCCTGGCGCAGCGGCGAGCCAAGCAGTTCACGCAGGCGTGCGTTCTCCTGCTTGTACTGGCCCAGCATCAGCAGATCGCTGTTTTTCAACAACAGCTCCTGACGCAGCGCGCGGTTTTCCAGTTCGAGCTGGTCACGGGTAGCCAGCGTCTGCGATACGCTGTCGAGCAGTTCCCGGGGACCATTAGAGACAAAGTAGAAAGGGCTGACGGCTGTATCCATGTACGTTCTGATTTGACTGAACGTACCCAGGCGGCTGTCGGCGATAATCACGCCAAGCGCCACCAGCACCGCCAGAATAAGGCGAATCTGTAGCGAGGGGCCACGGCTAAAAATTGGCTTCATAGGCTATGCGTATTCTCGTGTCAGTAAAGACCTGGGGCAGCGGGTAAGCCACCCCGGATCTTCAGGCTGACTACTCTTCGCTAAACAGGTCGCCGCCGTGCATGTCGATCATTTCCAGCGCCTTGCCGCCGCCACGCGCTACGCAGGTCAGCGGATCTTCAGCAACCACGACTGGAATACCGGTTTCTTCCATTAACAGACGGTCCAGGTTGCGCAGCAGCGCACCACCGCCGGTGAGAACCATCCCGCGCTCGGAGATATCAGACGCCAGTTCCGGCGGGCACTGCTCAAGGGCAACCATGACCGCGCTCACGATGCCGGTCAGTGGCTCCTGCAGCGCTTCAAGAATTTCGTTTGAGTTCAGGGTGAAACCGCGTGGCACGCCTTCCGCCAGGTTACGGCCGCGCACTTCAATTTCACGCACTTCATCGCCCGGGTAAGCCGAACCGATTTCATGTTTGATACGCTCAGCGGTCGCTTCACCGATCAGGGAGCCGTAGTTACGACGCACGTAATTGATGACGGCTTCGTCGAAACGGTCGCCGCCGATACGCACGGAAGAAGAGTAAACCACGCCGTTCAGGGAGATAACCGCCACCTCGGTGGTACCGCCGCCGATATCCACCACCATGGAACCGGTCGCTTCAGAAACCGGCAGGCCAGCGCCGATCGCGGCCGCCATCGGTTCTTCAATCAGGAACACTTCGCGAGCGCCTGCGCCCTGCGCGGATTCACGGATAGCACGACGCTCAACCTGGGTGGCGCCAACCGGCACGCAGACCAGTACGCGCGGGCTCGGGCGCATAAAGCTGTTGCTGTGCACTTGTTTGATAAAGTGCTGCAGCATCTTTTCCGTCACGAAGAAGTCAGCGATGACGCCGTCCTTCATCGGGCGAATCGCCGCGATATTACCCGGGGTACGGCCGAGCATCTGCTTCGCTTCATGACCCACGGCGGCGACGCTTTTCGGCGATCCGGCACGATCCTGACGAATGGCCACCACGGAAGGCTCATTCAATACGATGCCTTGTCCTTTTACGTAAATAAGGGTATTCGCGGTACCCAGGTCAATGGACAGGTCATTGGAAAACATGCCACGAAATTTTTTTAACATACTAAGGGATAATCCTGAAAGCTGGGGCGGAAAACAAAATCCGCTTACTTTACCAACCACACGCAGCAGCGACAAGGCGCAAAAATCACCTGCTGCGGTGAAAATTAGTGCAGTTCATTTCCTTTGTTACAAATTTTTCCGACTCCGTTCATTGCTGAAATCTTCAGCAGCGCTCCACGCCTGAATTTGTAACCTGTCAAAGGAGGGTCACTGGCATTTACATTGCGATGATCCGGCAGGTAGACAAGCACACCCCCTTCACGATGGCGCGCGTTATTCTACGTGAAATCACGCTAAACGGCAGATCAAACCGAGTATCTTTGCGAATATTTTTTCACATTTGTGTCAAGTGGCTGTGAGGCGGCAAAAAATTCCCCCTGCCCGCCCGTGACACCGCATTGGGACAGTACCAGCCACTCGCTGCGGCTGCGTACGCCCGTCGCAAAAACTTGCATAGGCATGCCTTTACAGGCTTCCACCAGGCTTTGCACCAGCAGCTGGTTCTCGCTGCGCTTTTCGATGTTGCGCGCCAGCCCCGGATGCAGTTTGATCAGCTCCGCATCCAGCTGCTTGATCCAGCTAGTTCCCACCAGGGTTAACCCTGCCTGAACCACCGCCACCCGAACGCCAAGCGCGTTAACCAACCGCATAACCGGCTGCAGACGGCCGATATATTGACAAACATCTGCCTCAGCAAGTTCAAAAATAATCCGCTGACGCTGCGATTTTTCACACTGCATCAGAGCATCACGCAGCCAGCGCTGGAATCGCGGACGGATCAGCGACTCCACCGACAGCTGGAGCGCCAGATTCTCCTCGGGCCAGAAGCCTAAAAATGGCAGCAGGCGCGTCACCTGCAGGCGGTCATACTCCTCCGCCAGGCCAAACTGCAGCACCATCGGCATATACTCGGCGGCGATCACCTCTTCCTTACCGTCGTACATCCGCGACATCAGTTCACGGTGATGCACCCGGCCATCGCGAGTGACGGCGGGTTTCTGATACAACCGCGGCCCGCCGCGGCTCAGCATCTGTTCGATCAGCGTCCGCCAGCGAACGTTGCCGCGGCCTTTCTCCGGAAGGGTATCGTCATAGACCGACCAGCTGTTGCTGCCCTGCAGCACCGCGTTGCGCGTTGCTGCTTCAGCATGTTCCATCACTTGCGCCGCCGATTGTCCACTGCGGAAAGAACAGATGCCGATATGCATCATATCGTCACGATCGAGAATGCGCGTCGGAGGCAGCGCGTCCATGGCCTTCAGCAACAGTCCGGCGATGCTATCCGCCTCTTTTAACGTGCGGTGCGGCAGCAGCACGGCGAAGTCGCTACGGTGATAGCGGGCCAGCAGCGCGCCAGGGTAACGCATAATAAAGGTAGAGAGCAGGTTGATTAGCGTGAAGTAATGTTCTTCGGCCGCCGCTCGTCCCCAGTTGTCCCGCAGCAGATCAAACTCCGGCAGACGGATCATCATCACGATGCCGTACGCCCCCACCTTCTCCTGATCTTCCAGCAGCGTGGCCAACTGATTGTCAAAAAACAGGCGATTGTTCAGCCCGGTTTTGGAATCCTGTGCCGCATAGGAGCGAATCAGCGTATCCATCCGGCTGCGCTGATCGCTGGCGAATTGCAGCTCCGACAGCAGCATATCCAGCGCGCTACTGGTGCTGGCAGGCCATTCATAGACTGACCCGCGCACCTGCGGCCCGCGCTCGCCGCTCAGGATGCGCGTGGAACGAAGCTCAAGCAGCTCCTGACCTGCCAGCTGGCGGCGTATCCAGCGGACGGCGAAGAAAATAATCACCACCATGAAGCCGATGGAGATCGACAGCGGGGCGGTGATTGACAGCGAACGGAAATAGTTCACCATCGGGTCAACGTAGACCAGATGCAGGGTGATACCGGGATGTTTCAACGACGGGACCGTGATCTCACGGAATTGCTCATGACTGCCCAGCGGGCGGTAGCTGTCGGTTCGGGAGTGGCTGTAGAGCGGTTTACCGTTAAGCATGAAATCGATATGCACGATCTCTATCGGCGTCATCAGCTCATCCAGCTGCGGCTCAAGCTTATCAAAAGAGGTGGTGATGAGCCGGTTATCCAGCATGGTCGCCACCGCCTGAACCCGGTTTTCGACCTTGTTCTCAATGCCGTTGTAAAAACTCAGCGAAGCGCCAATCAGCGTGACAAAGATGGTCAGGCTAGTTAGCAGCGTGATAAAGGCTGAGAACTTCGTCGTTAATCGCATCCCTGTGTTAACTCCGCGAGTGAATGACTGCCCGATGAACCATCAGGCTCCCGTGCCGGCGCGCGCCTTGACGCTAGCATTAACCTTTTAAAGCGCGACGCATACTATCAAAGATGGCGAGTCTGGCAATGGAATGCGTATTATCGGCGAAAGTATGCCGATAGCGAGTATAGTCGGCAGAAAAAATTTGCCAATCGCCGCCCGCCTGCGGCCTGCGCCAGAAGCGCTTTAATTTTAGACGCTGGATGGCAAACCCGCGCCAGCGGCGCACATTATTGCTAATTTTCCATCCTGCCAGCCTCCCGCCCGCTTTTTTCCCCTGCTAAAGATGCCGGGTCAGGCGCGTTAAAGGAAACGTCTTGCGCCACTTTCCGATGATTCCTGGACGACCGCGCCCCAGCTTCGGCGGTGGCGAATGCGCCTAATGTGCAATTTTTCGTGACATATTCGCGATTCATCGCCGCCTCCGTCATGCTTAGGGAAACGCATGACGGAGGACACTATGAAAAGAAAAAAACTGACGGAAGCCGACGTCACGGCCGAATCCGTTTTTATGCTCCAGCGGCGCCAGGTGCTGAAAATGCTGGGCATCAGCGCGACCGCCCTTTCGCTTCCCGCCGCCGCACAGGCCGACCTGCTGGACTGGTTTAAAGGCCACGACCGTCCGCCAGCCCCGGCGGGCAAGGCCCTGGACTTTGCTAAACCCGCTGAATGGCAGGCTAACCTGACGCTTACTCCGGAAGATAAAGTCTCCGGCTACAATAACTTTTATGAATTCGGCCTCGATAAAGCCGATCCGGCGGCGAACGCGGGTAGCCTGCGCACCGATCCCTGGACGTTGACCATCGGCGGTGAGGTGGCGAAGCCGCTGACCCTTGACCATGACGATCTGACCAAACGCTTCCCGCTGGAAGAGCGTATTTACCGTATGCGCTGCGTGGAAGCCTGGTCGATGGTGGTCCCCTGGGTCGGCTTCCCGCTGCATAAGCTGTTGGCGCTGGTGGAGCCCACCAGCAACGCGCGCTATGTGGCCTTCAAAACCCTCTATGCCCCGGATCAAATGCCCGGGCAGAAAGATCGGTTTATCGGCGGCGGGCTCGCTTACCCTTACGTGGAGGGGTTGCGGCTGGATGAAGCGCTGCACCCGCTGACGCTGCTCACCGTCGGGGTGTATGGCAAAGCGCTGCCGCCGCAAAACGGCGCGCCGGTCCGCCTTACCGTGCCGTGGAAGTACGGTTTCAAAGGCATTAAATCCATCGTCAGCATTGAACTGACCCGCGAGCGGCCACCGACCACCTGGAACCTCGCGGCGCCGGACGAATACGGCTTCTTCGCCAACGTCAATCCGCACGTCGATCACCCCCGCTGGTCACAGGCTAGCGAGCGGTTTATCGGTGCCGGCGGCGTGCTCGATGTGAAACGTCAACCGACGCTGCTGTTTAACGGCTATGCCGACGAGGTGGCGTCGCTGTATCGCGGCATGAATCTGCGGGAGAACTTCTAGTGCGTTTCACCGTCAAACAGATCGCCTGGTTGAAGGTTTTACTTCATCTGGCGGGGTTTTTGCCGCTGGTCTGGTTATTCTGGGCCGGGCACCAGGGCTACTTTAGCGCCGATCCGGCCAAGGATATCCAGCATTTTACCGGCAGGATGGCGCTGAAGTTTCTGCTGGCGACGCTGCTGGTCTCCCCGCTGGCGCGCTACGCGAAACAGCCATTATTGATTCGCGTTCGCCGCCTGTTAGGTTTATGGTGTTTCGCCTGGGCGACCCTGCACCTGACCAGCTATACCCTGCTGGAGCTGGGCATTAACAATCTGGCGCTACTGGGCTCGGAGATTATCAACCGCCCCTATCTGACGTTAGGCATGGTCAGTTGGGCTATCCTGCTGGCGCTGGCGGCGACGTCGACGCAGGCGATGCAGAGAAAACTGGGCCGCCGTTGGCAAATTTTACACAACTTCGTCTATCTGGTGGCGATCCTCGCGCCGATTCACTACCTGTGGTCAGTGAAGATCCTATCACCGCAGCCCATCATTTATGCCCTGCTGGCAGTCGCGCTCCTGGCATGGCGTTACAAGAAGTTTCGCCAGTGGTGGCGCTGAATCCGGTAATGTGCAGTTTCCCGCAGATCCTTTATCAACCGCGACTCTTTTTAAGATAGCGGTTGATAATCTTCCCTGATAAGACCAGTATTTAGCTGCCAATTGCTACGAAATCGTTATAATGTGCGACTTTGGCTTTCCTGACAGGGTTTTCTGACCCTGAAAAGGTGACAAGGGCGCATTGAAGGTATATGTTGTTTTTTACCCGAAAATGGCAGGAGATGGCCACACGATGGCAGACAAGTTTCACATTTTGCTTTTGAATGGTCCAAACATTAACATGCTCGGTACCCGCGAGCCAGAGAAGTATGGATCTCTCACGCTGGCTGAGATTGTTAACCATTTAACATCTGAAGCAGCGGCGCTGAATGTGAGCCTGGATCACCTGCAGTCCAACGCGGAGCATGCGTTAATTGACCGAATTCATCAGGCTAAAGACAACGTGGACTATATCCTGATTAATCCGGCCGCGTTCACGCATACCAGCGTAGCTATCCGTGACGCGTTGCTTGCCGTGAACATCCCGTTTATCGAGATTCACCTGAGCAATGTGCATGCACGCGAACCCTTCCGCCAGCATTCGTATCTGTCAGATATCGCCGCTGGCGTTATCTGCGGACTGGGGGCGGACGGCTATTCATACGCTTTACAGACGGCGGTAAAACGCCTGTCACAATCACACTAAACAAAGAGTACGGAACCCACTCATGGATATTCGTAAGATTAAAAAACTGATCGAGCTGGTTGAAGAATCAGGTATCTCCGAACTGGAAATTTCTGAAGGCGAAGAGTCTGTTCGCATCAGCCGCTCTGCACCGGCCGCAAGCTATCCGGTTATGCAGCAGGCTTATGCTGCGCCGATGATGCAGCCTCAGGCACCTGCCGCTGCGGCTGCCGCGCCAGCTGCAGCAGCAGAAGCGCCGGCAAAAGCGGAAATCAGTGGTCACATCGTACGTTCCCCGATGGTTGGTACTTTCTATCGTACGCCAAGCCCGGACGCGAAAGCGTTTGTGGAAGTTGGCCAGAAAGTTAACGTGGGCGACACCCTGTGCATCGTCGAAGCGATGAAAATGATGAACCAGATCGAAGCCGACAAAGCCGGCGTGGTGAAAGCCATTCTGATCGAAAGCGGCCAACCGGTAGAATTCGACGAGCCGCTGGTAGTTATCGAGTAACGAGGCGAACATGCTGGATAAAATTGTCATCGCTAACCGTGGCGAGATCGCACTGCGCATCCTGCGTGCCTGTAAAGAACTGGGCATCAAGACCGTTGCTGTGCATTCCACCGCGGATCGCGATCTAAAACACGTATTGTTAGCGGATGAGACGGTCTGCATCGGTCCGGCTCCGTCCGTAAAAAGCTATCTGAACATCCCGGCTATCATCAGCGCCGCTGAGATCACCGGCGCGGTAGCAATTCACCCGGGGTATGGCTTCCTCTCTGAGAACGCCAACTTTGCTGAGCAGGTTGAGCGCTCCGGCTTTATCTTCATCGGCCCGAAAGCCGACACCATCCGCCTGATGGGCGACAAAGTGTCCGCGATCACCGCCATGAAAAAAGCCGGCGTCCCGACCGTACCCGGTTCTGACGGCCCGCTGACCGACGACATGGACGCTAACCGCGCCCATGCCAAACGCATCGGCTATCCGGTGATCATCAAGGCCTCCGGCGGCGGCGGCGGTCGCGGTATGCGCGTTGTGCGCAGCGACGCTGAACTGGCCCAGTCCATCTCCATGACCAAAGCGGAAGCCAAAGCGGCTTTCAACAACGACATGGTCTACATGGAGAAATACCTGGAAAACCCGCGTCACATCGAAATTCAGGTGCTGGCGGACGGTCAGGGTAACGCTATCTATCTGGCTGAACGTGACTGCTCCATGCAGCGCCGTCACCAGAAAGTGGTCGAAGAAGCGCCGGCGCCGGGCATCACCCCGGAACTGCGTCGCTACATCGGCGAGCGTTGCGCGAAAGCCTGTGTCGATATCGGCTACCGCGGGGCGGGTACCTTTGAGTTCCTGTTCGAAAACGGCGAGTTCTACTTCATTGAAATGAACACCCGTATCCAGGTAGAGCATCCGGTAACTGAAATGATCACCGGCGTTGACCTGATCAAAGAGCAGCTGCGTATCGCAGCCGGTCAGCCGCTGTCCATCAAGCAGGATGAAGTGGTGGTTCGCGGCCATGCGGTGGAATGCCGTATCAACGCCGAAGACCCGAACACCTTCCTGCCGAGCCCGGGTAAAATTACCCGTTTCCACGCGCCGGGCGGCTTTGGCGTGCGCTGGGAGTCCCATATTTACGCCGGTTACACCGTACCGCCGTACTATGACTCCATGATCGGCAAACTGATCTGCTACGGCGAAAGCCGTGACGTGGCGATTGCCCGCATGAAGAATGCGCTGCAGGAGCTGATCATCGATGGCATCAAGACCAACGTCGATCTGCAGATGCGCATTATGAGCGACGAGAACTTCCAGCATGGTGGCACCAACATCCACTATCTGGAGAAAAAACTCGGCTTGCAGGAAAAATAATTCTGCATTCTCAGCAAAAGGCCGGATTTTCCGGCCTTTTTTCTTTTTCTCTCTCCTCATCTATACCATGCGGTACAATCCCCGCTTTCTTCATCCTCAAGGGACAAAAAATGGACAAACGCTTTGTTCAGGCCCACAAAGAAGCGCGCTGGGCGCTGTGGCTGACCCTTCTCTATCTTGCCGCCTGGCTGGCCGCCGCCTATCTGCCGGGGGTGGCTATCGGTTTTACCGGCCTGCCCCACTGGTTTGAAATGGCCTGCCTGCTGGTTCCGCTGCTGTTTATTCTGCTGTGCTGGGCGATGGTCAAACTGGTTTTTCGCGACATTCCTCTGGAGGACGATGATGCAGTTTGAGGTCATTATTCCCCTGATCGCCTATCTGGTGGTGGTGTTCGGCTTATCCCTTTACGCCATGCGAAAACGCGCCTCAGGAAGCTTTCTGAATGAGTACTTTCTCGGCAGCCGCTCGATGGGCGGCTTCGTGCTGGCCATGACGCTAACCGCCACCTATATCAGCGCCAGCTCATTTATCGGCGGACCCGGCGCCGCCTATAAATACGGCCTGGGCTGGGTGCTGCTGGCAATGATCCAGCTTCCCGCCATCTGGCTGTCGCTGGGCGTACTGGGAAAAAAATTCGCCATTCTTGCGCGCCGTTACAACGCCGTCACCCTCAATGACATGCTGTTTGCGCGCTACCAGAGTCGTCTGCTGGTCTGGCTGGCCAGCCTGAGTCTGCTGGTAGCCTTCGTTGGCGCCATGACCGTCCAGTTTATCGGCGGTACCCGCCTGCTGGAGACGGCTGCGGGTATTCCCTACGATACCGGTCTGCTGATCTTCGGCATCAGCATCGCGCTGTATACCGCTTATGGCGGCTTTCGCGCCAGCGTGCTCAACGACACCATGCAGGGCATGGTGATGCTGATCGGCACGATCGTGCTGCTGGTGGGGGTGATCCACGCCGCCGGCGGGATTGGCCATGCGGTAGAGACCCTGCAGTCGATCGATGTCAAGCTGGTGTCCCCTCAGGGGGCGGAAGATATCCTCTCGCCAACCTTTATGGCCTCGTTTTGGGTGCTGGTCTGCTTCGGCGTGATAGGCCTCCCGCATACCGCCGTGCGCTGTATCTCCTACAAAGACAGCAAAGCCGTGCATCGCGGCATCATTATCGGCACCATCGTGGTGGCGATCCTGATGTTTGGCATGCACCTGGCCGGCGCGTTAGGTCGGGCGGTGATCCCTGACCTCACCGTACCGGATCTGGTGATCCCGACGCTGATGGTCAAAGTGCTCCCGCCCTTTGCGGCAGGGATCTTTCTGGCCGCGCCGATGGCGGCGATTATGTCGACGATCAATGCCCAGCTTCTGCAAAGTTCCGCTACGATCATCAAGGATCTGTATCTGAACTGGCGTCCGGATCAGGCGACTAACGAAAAGCGGCTAAAACGCATGTCCGCCGGCATTACGCTCCTGTTGGGTGTCCTGCTGCTGCTCGCGGCCTGGCGGCCGCCGGAGATGATTATCTGGCTGAACCTGCTGGCCTTCGGCGGCCTGGAAGCCGTCTTTCTGTGGCCGCTGGTGCTGGGCCTGTATTGGGAACGTGCCAACGCGGCTGGCGCGCTGAGCGCGATGATCGTGGGTGGTGTACTGTATGCCGTACTGGCCACGCTGAAAGTGCAGTTTCTCGGCTTCCATCCGATCGTTCCCGCGCTGCTGCTGAGTTTACTGGCGTTTGTGGCAGGGAATCGTTTCGGCCGTCCCGCACCACAGCCACCTATTTTGACTACTGATAAATAAAGAGTTTTGCTATGCCATGGATCCAACTGAAACTAAATACCACCGGCGCGAACGCTGAAGATCTTAGCGATGCGCTGATGGAGGCCGGATCGGTCTCGATCACCTTCCAGGATACGCACGATACGCCGGTATTTGAGCCGTTGCCCGGGGAAACCCGGCTGTGGGGCGACACCGACGTGATCGGCCTGTTCGATGCCGAAACCGATATGAAAGCGGTCGTTGCCCAACTGGAGCAGCACCCGCTGCTGGGCGCCGGATTCGCGCATAAGATCGAGCAGCTGGAAGATAAAGACTGGGAGCGGGAATGGATGGATAACTTCCATCCGATGCGCTTCGGTGAGCGGCTGTGGATCTGCCCGAGCTGGCGCGACGTTCCGGATGAAAATGCCGTCAACGTGATGCTCGATCCGGGTCTGGCCTTCGGTACCGGCACGCACCCGACGACATCCCTGTGCCTGCAGTGGCTCGATGGACTCGACCTCAACGGAAAAACGGTCATTGATTTCGGCTGCGGTTCCGGCATCCTGGCGATTGCCGCGCTGAAGCTGGGAGCCGCAAAAGCGATCGGCATTGATATCGACCCGCAGGCTATTCAGGCCAGCCGCGATAACGCGCAGCGTAACGGCGTCTCTGAGCGTCTGGAACTCTATCTTCCTCAGGACCAGCCCGAGTCGATGAAAGCCGACGTCGTGGTCGCCAATATCCTGGCTGGCCCGTTACGTGAGCTGGCGCCGTTAATCAGCGTCCTGCCCGTTTCAGGCGGTTTGCTGGGGCTTTCCGGCATCCTTGCCAGCCAGGCGGAGAGCGTCTGTGAAGCCTACGCCGATCTCTTCACCCTTGACCCGGTGGTCGAGAAAGAGGAGTGGTGCCGGATCACCGGCCGGAAAAACTAAGTGCAATGCGGCCTGTGGGCCGCATTTTTGTTTCCAGTAGCCACCAAATAATGCCAGGAAATGAGAGGCAGATCGCACTACAGAGCACTTTTTTGACTATAAAAACAGCGTTTTATATCGCCTGGTAGCGAGTTTGTCTAAGAAAAATCGAGAAGTTTTATGATTTTATAAATGGACACAAATTATCCATCAGCCATTAAATCAATGATTAATATAAGTATTTATTCATCCCTTTTACGTTAGTCCCGGATTCATTGATCTGCAACAGAGGATTGCTCAAAGTTTGGCCTTTCATCTCGTGCAAAAAATGCGTAATATACGCCGCCTTGCAGTCACAGTATGGTCATTTCTTAACTCATGCGCATCGGACACCACCAGCTCAGAAATCGCCTGATCGCAGCGCCCATGGCTGGCATTACTGACAGACCATTCCGGACGCTGTGCTACGAGATGGGAGCGGGTTTAACCGTTTCCGAGATGATGTCCTCTAACCCACAGGTGTGGGAGAGCGACAAGTCCCGTTTACGGATGGTGCATATTGATGAGCCCGGTATTCGTACCGTGCAAATCGCCGGTAGCGTGCCGGAAGAGATGGCTGCCGCCGCGCGGATTAACGTGGAAAGCGGCGCCCAGATTATTGATATCAATATGGGATGCCCGGCGAAAAAGGTGAATCGCAAGCTTGCAGGTTCAGCCCTCTTGCAGTACCCCGACCAGGTGAAGTCGATCCTGACGGCGGTCGTGAATGCGGTGGACGTTCCTGTGACTCTCAAGATTCGCACCGGTTGGGAACCGGAACACCGTAACTGCGTAGAGATTGCCCAACTGGCCGAAGAGTGTGGCATTCAGGCTCTGACTATTCACGGACGCACCCGCGCCTGCTTGTTTAACGGAGACGCTGAGTACGACAGTATTCGGGCAGTTAAGCAGAAAGTTTCCATTCCGATTATCGCGAATGGCGACATTACTGACCCGCTTAAAGCCAGAGCTGTGCTCGACTATACAGGGGCTGATGCCCTGATGATAGGCCGTGCAGCTCAGGGAAGACCCTGGATCTTTCGGGAAATCCAGCATTATCTGGACACTGGAGAGCTGCTGCCCCCGCTGCCGCTGGCAGAGGTCAAGCGCTTGCTTTGTGCGCACGTTCGGGAATTGCATGACTTTTATGGTCAGGCAAAAGGGTACCGAATCGCGCGTAAACACGTCTCCTGGTATCTTCAGGAACATGCTCCAGATGACCAGTTTCGGCGCACATTCAACGCCATTGAGGATGCCAGCGAACAGCTGGAGGCGTTGGAGGCATACTTCGAAAATTTTGCGTAATAGAAATAAAGAGCTGACAGAACTATGTTCGAACAACGCGTAAATTCTGACGTACTGACCGTTTCTACCGTTAACTCTCAGGATCAGGTAACTCAAAAGCCCCTGCGTGACTCGGTTAAACAGGCACTGAAGAACTATTTTGCTCAACTGAACGGTCAGGATGTGAATGACCTGTATGAGCTGGTACTGGCTGAAGTTGAACAGCCCCTGTTGGACATGGTGATGCAATACACCCGTGGTAACCAGACCCGCGCTGCCCTGATGATGGGCATCAACCGCGGTACGCTGCGTAAAAAACTGAAAAAATACGGCATGAACTGATACTAGTCAGTTGCTTGCTTGATATAAAAGGCGCTCTTCGGCATGGGGAAGCGCCTTTTTTATTACCTGCGACAGCGGGACACATCACTGATTTACCGCCCGCAGTACCGGCGCCTCCGATACATGAGCAGCGCAGATTACCGCCATAATATTATCCACCAGCGCAGGCGCCTGCTGATAAAGATCGAAACGTTGCGGATCGAGCAGCCAGTTTTTAATCAGTCCGGAAAAGGCGCTGTGTAAAACAATTAATATCACTTCAATATTTGTTTCGGCTGGCAATATATTGTTACGCACACAGCACTGAAGCATGCCGCCAATCAGCGAATAATTAAAGCCAATCCGCTGGCGAATTTCGTTTTCCGAAAGCATATCATTGGCAAACTCGCAGCGCTGATAAAGAATTTGCATCAGCGCGCGCTGGCGAGGATTCGCAGCAATATAGCGGAGCCCGGTAATAAACCGCTCGCGCAATGCATTTAACGGCTCCTGTTCATTCTCTGTTACGAGGCTATGCTGAATCAAATCCCTGAGCGGTGGCTGCTGCTGCCACATTTCATTAAACAGCTCAGTCTTACTGGCAAAATGCCAGTATACGGCGCCGCGGGTCACTCCCGCCGCATCAGCAATATCCGTCAGGGTTGTGTTGGTCACCCCCCGCAGGGCGAACTGCTGGATCGCGGACTCAATCAGGAGCTGCCGCGTGCGTAGCGCCTCTTCTTTCGTTTTTCTAGCCATACAAGCCCCTTCCCGTCAGACAGGTTATTCAGGATTTTCTGAAGATCGCTTAACCTAACATTTGCCATGGAATATTTTTTAGCAAAAATGCAGACAAGTTAATTCTGAAGCTGTCGCCAAATAAATTACCCAAAATAATATTAATAAATAACCCATTCACTGAATTGATGTCTATTTATTAAGTTTTACAATTGAGGTAAATAGCAAAAAAATCCTGCGCGCTTTTTTGTTTTTGCGTGCCTTGCTGATTGCTCAAAAATAAGTATCCCTTACATCCAGCGGCGTTTATTTGTAGGATGGCAAACTGCTTTTTAATTCCCTCTTTCTTTCACAGATTCGCCGCCGAATTTGGCACGCAATCTATAAGGAACCGCCATGACAACTCACGCCAGAGTGACACTTTTATCCGGTTTAATTATCTCGGCCTTATTGCTTACCGGCTGCGATAATTCGGACAACCCGCAACCCCATGCCCAGGCTCCGCAGGTGACGGTCCATGTCGTGAACAGCGCGCCGCTGTCGGTCACCACCGAACTGCCAGGCCGAACTTCAGCTTTTCGCGTGGCGGAAGTCCGCCCTCAGGTAAGCGGAATCATCCTGAAGCGTAACTTTGTTGAAGGAAGCGATGTCGAAGCAGGCCAGTCGCTCTATCAGATCGATCCGGCAACCTACCAGGCGGCGTGGAACAGCGCCAAGGGCGATGAGGCTAAAGCCGAAGCCGCAGCCGCCATCGCCCACTTAACGGTGAAACGCTACGTTCCGCTGCTGGGCACCAAGTATATCAGTCAGCAGGAATACGATCAGGCGGTGGCCATCGCCCGCCAGGCCGACGCTGACGTCATCGCCACCAAAGCCTCCGTGGAAAGCGCCCGCATCAACCTGGCCTACACCAAAGTGACCTCTCCCATTAGCGGACGCATCGGTAAATCGAGCGTCACCGAGGGAGCGTTGGTCACCAACGGTCAGTCGGATGCCCTGGCTACCGTCCAGCAGCTCGATCCGATCTACGTCGACGTGACGGAATCCAGCAATGACTTCATGCGCCTTAAGCAGGAAAGCCTGCAACGCGGCGGCGACACCAAAAGCGTTGAGCTGGTGATGGAGAACGGTCAGGCTTATCCGCTTAAGGGTTCGCTGCAGTTCTCCGACGTGACTGTCGATGAAAGTACAGGTTCAATTACCCTGCGCGCTATCTTCCCTAACCCACAGCATGTCCTGCTGCCGGGAATGTTCGTTCGCGCCCGCATCGATGAAGGCACCGATCCGCAGGCCATCCTGGTGCCTCAGCAGGGGGTGACCCGTACGCCGCGGGGCGATGCCTCCGTCATGCTGGTGAATGACAAAAACCAGGTTGAAACCCGTCAGGTGGTAGCTTCCCAGGCCGTGGGCGATAAGTGGCTTATCACCAGCGGGCTGAAGCCGGGCGATAAGGTGATTATCAGCGGCTTACAGAAAGTCCGTCCAGGCGTCACCGTTAAAGCAGAAGCGGAGCGTGCGGCACCGGTCGCACAATAAGGATACCCAGCCATGTCTAAGTTTTTTATCCATCGACCAGTCTTTGCCTGGGTGCTGGCGATCATCATGATGATTGCCGGAGGTCTGGCCATTCTGCAGTTGCCGATAGCGCAGTATCCGACGATAGCGCCCCCTGCGGTGGCGATCTCCGCCACCTATCCCGGTGCGGATGCCCAGACCGTGCAGGACACGGTCACTCAGGTTATTGAGCAGAACATGAACGGTATCGACAACCTGATGTATATGTCGTCGACCAGCGATTCCGCCGGCTCAGTAACCATCACGCTTACCTTTAAGTCCGGCACCGATCCGGATATCGCCCAGGTGCAGGTGCAAAACAAACTGCAGCTGGCCACCCCGCTGCTGCCTCAGGAAGTCCAGCAGCAGGGTATTAGCGTAGAAAAGTCCAGCAGCAGCTTCCTGCTGGTGGCCGGCTTTATCTCTGATAACCCGGTCACTACCCAGGACGATATTTCCGACTATGTCGCCTCTAATGTTAAAGATCCCATCAGCCGCCTCAACGGTGTGGGCGATGTCCAGCTGTTTGGCGCACAGTACGCCATGCGCATCTGGCTGGATGGCAACCTGCTGAACAAATACAACCTGACGCCAGTGGATGTCATTAATGCGCTGCAGGTTCAGAACGATCAGATCGCCGCCGGCCAGCTGGGCGGTACGCCAGCGCTAAAAGGCCAGCAGCTCAATGCGTCGATCATTGCCCAGACGCGGCTTAAAGATCCGCAGGAGTTTGGCAAGGTCACGCTGCGGGTCAATGCCGATGGCTCTGTCGTCCATCTGAAAGATGTCGCCCGCATTGAGCTGGGCGGAGAGAACTACAACGTCGTCGCCAGAATTAACGGTAAGCCCGCCTCTGGTCTGGGTATTAAGCTTGCGACCGGCGCCAACGCGCTGGATACCGCCACGGCGATTAAAGCGAAGCTGGCCGAACTGCAGCCTTACTTCCCCCAGGGAATGAAGGTGGTCTATCCGTACGATACGACCCCTTTCGTTAAAATCTCTATTCACGAAGTGGTCAAAACGCTATTTGAAGCGATTATTCTCGTCTTCCTTGTCATGTATCTGTTCCTGCACAACATGCGCGCAACGCTCATTCCGACCATTGCCGTGCCCGTCGTGCTGTTGGGCACCTTCGCCGTACTGTCGATGTTTGGCTACTCCATCAACACCCTGACGATGTTTGGCATGGTGCTGGCGATAGGTCTGCTGGTCGATGACGCTATCGTAGTAGTGGAAAACGTTGAGCGCGTGATGGTTGAGGAAAAACTCTCGCCAAAAGAAGCGACGGAAAAGTCGATGTCGCAGATCCAGGGGGCGCTGGTGGGTATCGCCATGGTGCTCTCTGCGGTATTCGTGCCGATGGCCTTCTTCGGCGGTTCCACCGGCGCGATTTATCGCCAGTTTTCGATCACCATCGTTTCCGCCATGGCGCTCTCCGTGCTGGTTGCCCTGGTCCTGACGCCAGCGCTCTGCGCCACGTTGTTAAAGCCGTCCTCGGTCGAACACCATGAGAAAAAAGGCTTCTTCGGCTGGTTTAACGCCCGCTTTGACCAGAGCGTTAACCACTACACCAACAGCGTCAGCGGTATTTTGCGTGGAACCGGCCGTTACCTGGTGATCTATCTGCTGATCGTCGTGGGAATGGCCGTGCTGTTTATGCGTCTCCCGACATCCTTTCTACCCGATGAAGACCAGGGGGTCTTCCTGACCATGATCCAGCTGCCCTCCGGCGCCACCCAGGAGCGGACACAGAAAGTGCTGGATACCGTGACCGACTACTATCTGCATAACGAGAAGGCTAACGTCGAAAGCGTCTTTACCGTTAACGGCTTCAGCTTCAGCGGTCAGGGACAAAACTCCGGCATGGCGTTTGTCAGCCTGAAACCCTGGGAAGCGCGCAGCGGTGATGAAAACAGCGTGGAGTCCATCATCAAGCGAGCCACCGTGGCCTTCAGCCAGATCAAAGACGCCATGGTTTTCCCGTTCAACATGCCTGCCATTATTGAGCTGGGTACCGCCACCGGCTTCGACTTTGAGCTGATCGACCAGGGCGGGCTAGGTCATACCGCCCTGACGCAGGCGCGCAATCAACTGCTGGGCATGGTGAAACAGCATCCGGATCAGCTGGTGCGGGTACGGCCTAATGGGCTTGAAGATACGCCGCAGTTCAAACTGGATGTCGACCAGGAAAAAGCACAAGCGCTGGGCGTATCGCTCTCCGATATCAATGAAACGATATCAGCCGCGCTGGGCGGGTACTACGTCAATGACTTTATTGACCGTGGTCGCGTCAAGAAAGTGTACGTCCAGGCTGATGCCCATTTCCGTATGCTGCCGAGCGACATTAACAATATGTATGTTCGTAGCGCCAATGGCGAAATGGTCCCGTTCTCCGCCTTCGTCACTTCGCGCTGGATTTATGGCTCGCCGCGTCTGGAACGCTACAACGGTTTACCCTCCATGGAAATCCTCGGTGAAGCCTCGCCGGGTAAAAGTACCGGGGAAGCCATGGCGCTGATGGAAGCGCTGGCCAGTAAGCTGCCGAGCGGCATTGGTTACGACTGGACCGGGATGTCTTACCAGGAACGCCTTTCCGGCAACCAGGCTCCCGCGCTTTATGCCATCTCGCTGATTGTCGTCTTCCTGTGCCTGGCGGCGCTGTATGAGAGCTGGTCGATTCCATTCTCAGTCATGTTAGTGGTTCCGCTGGGGGTGATCGGCGCGCTGTTAGCCGCCACGCTGCGTGGGCTGAATAATGACGTGTACTTCCAGGTAGGCCTTCTGACCACGATCGGTTTGTCGGCGAAGAACGCGATCCTGATCGTCGAATTCGCCAAGGATCTGATGGAGAAGGAGGGGAAAGGGATCATTGAAGCAACCCTGGAGGCATCGCGGATGCGCCTGCGACCCATTCTGATGACCTCTCTGGCTTTTATTCTCGGAGTCATGCCGCTGGTGATTAGCCATGGTGCCGGCAGCGGGGCGCAGAATGCGGTAGGTACCGGCGTCATGGGCGGGATGCTAACCGCGACACTGCTGGCGATCTTCTTTGTTCCGGTCTTCTTTGTGGTCGTCAGACGACGTTTTACCCGGCACGCTGAATAACCCGGCCTGGTTTTAAAGGCGCCCCCTGCGGGCGCTTTTTTTTCGCCTGGCATATTAGCAACCCGCTCAGCTTCCCGCTACCTGACAACCTCTATCGCGTGCGGCAGCGCGGGGAGACGATCTTTCTCTCCATCTTTTCTGCATATTCCCCTGCTTATCTTCACGATATTTACGTGGCTCATATATTGAGATGATTTCGGCATCCGGGCCGGACAATCCGCGGTGATAAAATAAGCCATTCCGTTCTGCACTGGCTTTCAGTACAACCCTGCGGATTATCCAGAGGTAATATCATGAAAAAGTATTTAATCGTGGCGCTGCTGGCCTCTCTGCTGGCAGGCTGTGCCCATGACTCTCCCTGCGTGCCGGTTTATGACTCGCAAGGCCGCTTAGTCCACACCAATACCTGTATGAAGGGCACAACAGAAGACAACTGGGACACGGCAGGCGCGATCGCCGGGGGAGCCGCCGCGGTAGCCGGCCTCACGTTAGGGATCGTCGCACTGACCCGCTAATTCACCCCCGACCAGCAGATACTGGGGCTAGCGTCGAACCTGTATCTGCTCTTCTGCGCATCATCCACATGACAACCGGGCAAATAAACTCTCTGTCCCTTGCTGCATTACGAGCAAATCGACTTTGACGGGTTTCCCCCTGGTGGCAGGACTGTTTATCAACAGATAACACAAAAGCAGAAGGCCCAGTCTTTCGACTGGGCCTTCTGCTTTATTTGATGCCTGGCGATTCCCTACTCTCACATGGGGAGACCCCACACTACCATCGGCGCTACGACGTTTCACTTCTGAGTTCGGCATGGGGTCAGGTGGGACCGCCGCGCTATTGTCGCCAGGCAAATTCTTTACAACGTGCCGAACTTTAACCTAAAAAGTGGTGCTGATACCCAGAGTCGAACTGGGGACCTCACCCTTACCAAGGGTGCGCTCTACCAACTGAGCCATATCAGCACGCTAAATTTGATGCCTGGCAGTTCCCTACTCTCACATGGGGAGACCCCACACTACCATCGGCGCTACGGCGTTTCACTTCTGAGTTCGGCATGGGGTCAGGTGGGACCACCGCGCTAGTGCCGCCAGGCAAATTCTGTTTTATCAACACGTCCTGCGGACGCATCGACTAATCTGTATCAGCTGAAAATCTTCTCAAACCGCCAAAACATCTTCGGCGTTGTAAGGTTAAGCCTCACGGTTCATTAGTACCGGTTAGCTCAACGCATCGCTGCGCTTACACACCCGGCCTATCAACGTCATCGTCTTTAACGTTCCTTCAGGAGACTTAAAGTCTCAGGGAGAACTCATCTCGGGGCAAGTTTCGTGCTTAGATGCTTTCAGCACTTATCTCTTCCGCATTTAGCTACCGGGCAGTGCCATTGGCATGACAACCCGAACACCAGTGATGCGTCCACTCCGGTCCTCTCGTACTAGGAGCAGCCCCCCTCAATTCTCCAGCGCCCACGGCAGATAGGGACCGAACTGTCTCACGACGTTCTAAACCCAGCTCGCGTACCACTTTAAATGGCGAACAGCCATACCCTTGGGACCTACTTCAGCCCCAGGATGTGATGAGCCGACATCGAGGTGCCAAACACCGCCGTCGATATGAACTCTTGGGCGGTATCAGCCTGTTATCCCCGGAGTACCTTTTATCCGTTGAGCGATGGCCCTTCCATTCAGAACCACCGGATCACTATGACCTGCTTTCGCACCTGCTCGCGCCGTCACGCTCGCAGTCAAGCTAGCTTATGCCATTGCACTAACCTCCTGATGTCCGACCAGGATTAGCTAACCTTCGTGCTCCTCCGTTACGCTTTGGGAGGAGACCGCCCCAGTCAAACTACCCACCAGACACTGTCCGCAACCCCG
>NZ_JBEAFZ010000006.1:0-140802 GCF_040062415.1 Klebsiella sp. GG_Kp173 | reverse complement strand
TAGCGCGGACATCTGAATTGAGCCACAGGCGGACATTACTATTGAGCCATTACAATCAAAGTGCGCATAATGTATATTATGTTAAATGAAGTGTCAGGACGCGTAACCCAACCATAGTTACAACTCTACCCCATGAAATTCATAGGCTCCATCTTGTCCTCCACCGGCTGCTTACTCGTTTGTATATGACTCGCGCTGTTTTCACTCACGGTACTCTGATGCCGACCATGCACCACGTGTCCAACAACTTCCCGCGGACCAGCTATGGCATTTTTCATAAACTCCTCCGGCACGCATATGGCGCGCTCGATCGTCGTTGGGTTCATTAGGCGAACGCACGACGGCGACACGCTGACCGCACCCGGCTTCCCGGCGCGGTTAACATCAGGTCTCGCTTCTGGTTGCCTATCTGCCAGACAATGCCGACTCACTCAATTTTGACCTTTCCCGGCAAAACGCACGCCATACTTTCCGACCTAAAATGTCCATGTGACAGCTGCTGTCAGTGCCGCCTCGTTACGTCGTAACACGATCGGGCTTTCATTAGCATGCTCCCCAAGCCAGGTATAGTCAGCACTCAAAACCGTGCCCCAGTGGGCATCAAACTGGTGACTCCAGGTCAGACTGTTGTCTATGCCATAAAATCCCCCCGGTGCTGAATAGCAGCTATAGCCTGAGCGCTGGCTCTGCTGCAAATTCACGCCATACCAGGTATTCAGGTAACGCTGGTCGCCAAACAGGGCCGCCGTTTGAAAGGCGAACGTGTCCTGGCCAGTTTGTACGGGAATCAACGTGAAGGATGCCTGGTAGCTTACTCCCTGGCTGTCCGTTAAAGGCAGCGTCGCTTTACCTTCAACATTGAGCCAGGAAAAAGCCTGCCAGCCGACGGCAAGAGCTGTATTCAGGGAAACATCAATATCTCCCATCCCTTTCAAATTATTTGCCCCTGCCCGCCAGCTGGCGTTTTTATCCTTCCTTCCCAGATCGTACCCCAGCGTATGTTCGAAGTACCAGCCGCTGGTGTTTTGCAGGTCATACCCTACCCCTTTCTGCGAATCAATAAAGAAAGCGCCGTTACGACCCTGCAATACAGGAACCACCTGCCATACCTGCTTGTCTGAACCTGAATATCGCGGAGCGTAGCGCCCTCCCAGCCCGATAGTGAAAGAGCCGGAAGAGGCGTTATCATTTGCCTGTACGCAGGATGTGATGACCGTCAAAAGCGGTACGGTCATATACAGGGCTTTTTTTATCGCTATCATACTGTTCTCCTAACAGATGCCGGCCTCTCCTGAAGCAGGAGCTGCCACAAAATGTTGGCGCAGTATGCTTTGGCAAAATCAATGAATCGTCGGGATAGTGTTAAGAAACGGTCAAGGTGAACGGATGTTGTCCAGAAGAGTGCTGATTATTGAAGATGACGCCGATGCGGCTGGCGTGCTCGAAGCCTATTTACGCCGTGAAAATTACGATGTCGTCATTACCGGAGATGGGTTGTCCGGGCTGGATATGGCGCACCGGTGGAAACCCGATCTGATCCTGCTGGATGTGATGCTTCCGGGGCTTAACGGCACCGAAGTCCTGGCTGGCCTGCGTCGCAAAAATGATGTTCCGGTGATCATGGTCACCGCCATGGGCGATACTCCCGATCGTATTGGCGCCTTACGCTATGGCGCCGATGATTATGTTGTTAAACCTTACCATCCGGGAGAAGTTGTTGCTCGGGTACAGGCGGTACTGCGCCGTAGCAATAAAAAAGAAACAAAGGAAGAGATCCTTCGCTGGCAATCACTTGAAGTCGATGTCACGGCCATCGTGGCGAGTATTGTCGACGGGAACAACACACCGCGGACGTTGGACCTCACCCCAACCGAATTTTCGCTACTGACTACGCTTATGCGCTCTCCTTCACGACCTTTTTCCCGCCAGCATTTACTGGAGCACTGTTTGCCGGAAAGTGAAGCCCTGGAGCGCGTGGTGGATACCCATATTTATAACCTGCGTAAAAAACTCGAGGCGGCGGGTATTTCCGGCGTGCTGGTTAACGTTCGCGGCGTAGGCTACCGGTTCAGACAACCATGACAAAAAAACGCTACACCTCCCTGTGGCGCTGGATTTGCGCACGTATATTAGCGCTGGCCATCGGAAGCGTAATTGTCATTGCGACCTGTATGTGGCTACGTTATGCGGTGCAGAATTACTGGAACCTGGGCAGAATGCCGGTATCGGTCCGGCAAGAGTTTCTTGCGCTCAGCCAGAACCCGCAGGCCAACCCGGCGCGCTTCCATCAAATCGTCGATACCTGGTGGGGGTTGAGTTATTCAACCCCATCCATCGCCTCGGCGGACTGGGTCACCGTGGCGTTACTGGTCCTGGTCATGATCCCTTTTATTGTGGTGATGGGATTGAGATATGCCAGGCCACTGGCGCTGCAGTTCAGCCGGCTGCGTGATGCGGCAAAGGACGTCGCCGAAGGACAATTTGGCCGCCAGGCAGAGCTCATCAGGAATGCGCCGGCTGAAATGGTCAGCTTTGCGAGTGACTTTAATACCATGACGGTAAAACTGGCCCGCTATGAAAAAGAGTTACGTACCTCTCATGTGGCCATGGCGCATGAGCTTCGCTCCCCCCTGACTGCCGCTATCGGACGTTTACAGGGCATGCTGGATGGCGTTTTTGATGCCAGCCCGGAGCAACTGGCAATGGTAATGAAACAGCTTCAGCATCTGAATCGCCTGACCGATGAACTTCATCTGCTCTCGCTGTCTGATGCCGGGAATCTGGTTCTGGAAAACGAACCCTTTTATCTGGATGAGCTGCTTAAGGAACGGGCAACATGGATCATGCCCCAGGCTGATGCACATCGTTTTACCATCAGACTTCATCATTCTCAGGCGTGTCCCTTCAAAGGCGATACGTTCCGTATGGGCCAGGTTTTTACTATCCTTATGGAAAATGCCCTCCGTTACGGGCGTGATGGCGGCCATCTTGATGTCACGCTGCACTACGCCAATGGGCAATATTACCTCGAATTTCGCGATGACGGCCCGGGGGTATCCTCCCAGTTCCTGCCGGAAATGTTCAACCGTTTTAGCCGGGAGGAGCAGTCGCGTGCCCGCCACTCCGGAGGCAGCGGTCTCGGTTTATCCATCGCTAGCGCGATCTGTCAGGCTCATGGAGGCAGTATCAGCGCGTCGTTACCTGAAACCGGCGGACTCGCAGTCACAATTTTGTTACCCTCGACGTCGTCTGAGATGGAAAATAGCCGCTCTTGATAATACCTTGACAAAACGTCGAATCTTTCTCGACTAAGCGCGCATTTAATAACGCCATAACCTTTATGGAGCGGCGTTATGTCAGATGAATTTTTACTCTCCCTCCGCCACAGTCTGCACCATTTGTACGACGTGGCGCGCACCCTTTCCTGGCTGCACTTTCTTCCCCTGACCATTCTTTCGGTGGTGATTTTTCTGTTGCCCGGATGCGGGGACAACCATGGTAATAAGACTGTTCCTGTTCGAACGGTACGCTACGTTGTCGTTGGCTCAGCGCAAACCCTTCCCGCCCTGGAAAGAACCGGAGAGATCCATGCGCACGATGAAACGATTCTTAGCTTTCGCACCGGCGGCCGGATAGTGACGCGTAGCGTCGATATTGGCGACCGGGTGAATGCAGGGCAACTGCTGGCCACGCTTGAAAATACAACCAGTCAGAATCAGCTCGATGGCGCACAGGCTGACTATGAAGGAGCCAAAGCCTCTGCTCAGGTTGCTGCACTTAACGTCAGCCGAATGCAAAAGCTTATGCTAACTGGCGCGATTGCCCGCACGCAGCTCGATAACGCCCGCGCGGACTGGCTTGTCGCCCGCGCGCGTTTAAAAAACAGCGAGTCCGCGTTACGTAATGCCCGGGAAAATCTTGGCTGGACGCGTCTGATTGCGCCGCAAAGCGGCATGATCACCGAAGTAAGCGCCTCTGCGGGTCAGGTTGTCACTGGGGGGCAGTCGGTGTTGACGCTGGCGACCGGCGAAGCCCGCGATGTGGTGTTTGATATCGCGAAACCCGATGCGATCCCGCCACAGGAACAGGCTGGCTTGCGAGTGTCCCTCCTCAGCGACCCGTCGGTGCAAGCGTCCGCCGCGCTAAGAGATATCAGCCCGCAGGCCGATCCTCAGACCCGCACATGGCGCGTCAGGGCTACTCTGCAAAACCCGCCGCTGGCAATGGCGTTGGGCGCCAGCGTCACCGTCACGTTACCCGCAACCGGCCCGCATGGATACGCCCTTCCCGCTTCAGCGCTGAGCCGCGTCGGCGACAAACCGGCAGTTTATGTAATTAATCCGCAGTCGCAGGCACAGCTTCGCGTGGTGGTGCCAGCATACTATACCGCCACCTCGGTCATTATCTCCGGCGGCCTTGAACCAGGCGACCGGGTAATTACCGCCGGCGTGAGTAAATTACGCTCCGGCGAGCCGGTGATTGCCGGGGAGTGCGATTCATGAAACCAGTATTGAATGAGAAAGTTAACCTCTCCGCCTGGGCGCTAAATAATCAACAGATGGTCAGTTTTTTCATGCTGCTGATCATTGCTATGGGCGCGTTCTGTTATGAGAAGCTGCCACGTAATGAAGATCCGGCGTTTACGATTAAAACGGCTGTCGTTTCCGCGCAATGGCCCGGGGCATCCGTAACGGATACCACCCGACTGCTGACCGATACGCTGGAAAAAAAGCTGCAGGAAACCCCCTGGCTTGATTATCTCGAAAGTGAAACCCGTGCCGGGAGATCCGTTATTTATGTCAATCTTCGTGACGATACCCCGCCGGAAAAGGTGCCGGATATCTGGTATCAGGTACGTAAGAAAATGCAGGACATTGCCCCGTCGTTGCCAGAAGGCGTTCAGGGCCCCGCCGTCGACGACGAGTTTGATGACACGTTCGGTACGATTTATGGCTTTATACCTGAGGGCTATACCCTACGGGAGGTCCGGGACCATGTTGAGACCATTCGCCGGGAACTCATGTCGTTACCGGATATCGGAAAAACCACTCTGCTGGGTGAGCAGCAGGAACAGATAGTCCTCTCTTTTTCTCCAGCGCGTCTGGCAGGTATGGGGCTGAACATCCAGCAGGTAGCGGATGCCCTCAGAGCACAAAATGCGGTTGTCCCGGCAGGTATAATCCGCACCGGACAGGAAAATATGGCGATAAAGGTCAGCGGGGAGCTGACATCTGAAGCGAGCTTACGTGCCGTCACGCTGCATATTAACGATCGTTACCTTCCTCTGACGGATATTGCCACCGTTAGCCGGGAAAACGGCGAGCCTCCCCAACCGGTTTATCGGGTCAACGGCAAACCCGCCATCGGGCTGGCTATCTCGATGGCACCGACGGGTAATATGCTGCGTTTCGGCGCCGCACTGAATGCAAAAATGCATGCCATCAGCGTCACGCTGCCGCACGGTATTGAGATGGTCAAGGTTGCCGATCAATCAGCGGTGGTCAGCGACGCCGTAAGCGGGTTTATCCGGGTGCTTATCGAAGCCGTGGCGATCGTCCTGGCCGTTTCGTTTGTCTCACTGGGTTTACGAGCTGGACTGGTCGTGGCTGCGGCCATCCCCCTGGTTCTGGCCATGACCTTTACGGGAATGATGCTGGCAGGAATAGGTCTCCAGCGTATTTCTCTCGGCGCATTGATTATCGCGCTGGGCCTGCTGGTCGATGACGCCATGATCACCGTGGAAACCATGGTCTCTGGTCTGGAAGCCGGGGATTCCCGCCGGCAGGCGGCTACCCGGGCTTTTAAAACGACCGCATTTCCGATGCTGACGGGCACCCTTGTGATGATTGCCGGGTTTATTCCCGTGGGATTTGCTGCGTCCAGCGCCGGTGAATATTGCTTTTCCCTGTTTGCCGTGGTGCTCATCGCCCTGCTGTGCTCATGGGTTGTCGCGATCCTGTTTTCACCGTTAACCGGCACGTGGCTGTTATCTGACAACATCAGACAGAAGGCGAAAGGTCCTGGATGGATGGCCCGCGGATACCAGTGGCTACTGCGCAAGGCGTTGCGTCACCGCTTCGCCACCGTGTGTATTGCCCTCATTGTGCTTGGTCTGTCCGTATACGGAACAACCTTTATGCAGGGGGAGTTTTTCCCCGCCTCCGACAGGCCAGAATTGCTGGTAAGCCTGACGCTACCGGCAAATGCCTCGCAGTCGGAAACGCAAAATAGGGTTGAAAAGCTGGAGAAGGCCCTGGCAGGCAACCGCAACGTTGAGCGCTTTTCGACATACGTTGGGTCGGGAGCGATCCGTTTTTACCTGCCTATGGATGTGCTTCTGGCAAATGAAAATATCGCCCAGATGGTGGTGGTGGCTAAAGATCTTAAAGCGCGGGATCGTCTTCATCGACAGTTAAATAGGATACTGGCTACGCGCTTTAGCGACATCATCACGCGCGTATCGCCCCTGGAACTTGGGCCCCCGGTCGGGTGGCCAGTCAAATACCGGGTGAGTGGGCCTGACTATCTGAAGGTCAGGTCGATCGCGAATCGCCTGAGCGATGTCATTGGTCGGTCGCCCTCTTCCCGCGAGGTTAATCAGACGGCAGGCGAGCCGGAGAGAGTCATGACCCTCAAGGTCAATCAGACCGCCGCCCGGGCTGCGGGTGTGTCGTCAGAAAGTCTGGCCCGGATGCTCAATACCGTCTGGTCCGGCAGTATAGTCACGTCGGTTCGCGAAAATGACCGCCTTGTCGATGTAGTGCTCCGGGCCAGGGACAATGAGCGTCTTAACCTCGCCACCTTCTCTTCGCTGACTATTCAGGGGAATGACGGTAAACAAATCCCCCTCAGCGCCTTTGCCACACCAGTCTGGGGCGTGGATGATCCGGTGATCTGGCGTCGACAGCGTTTGCCTTTCATCACCGTGCAAACTGACCTCGCACCGGGACTTCGCGCCGAAGCAGTATCCGCAGCGTTGCGACCAGCGGTAGACAGGTTGCGCGCGGAACTGCCTGAAGGCTACAGCATTGAAGAAGGAGGCGCGGTTGCTGAATCTGAAAAAGGTAATAGTTCGGTCTATGCGGTTCTGCCGATGACACTGGTCATCATGCTCTTGCTGTTGATGCTCCAGTTGCGCAACTATTCCCGTATGGCGTTGGCTATACTGATGGCCCCGTTTGGTTTACCGGGTATCGTACTGGCTATGTTACCTGGCGGAACACCGATGGGATTTGTCGCTCTGCTTGGCGTGATTGCGCTCGCTGGCATGATCATTCGTAACGCCGTCATACTAATTAGCGAGGTTGACAGCAATCTTGCTCAGGGGATGGCAAGCGATGCCGCCATTATTGCGGCCGCAGAGCATCGTGCGCGCCCCATCTGCCTGACTGCCTGTGCCGCCATTCTGGGGATGATCCCCATCTCCCATCAGGTATTCTGGGGACCGATGGCCTATGCGATTATTGGGGGGCTACTGATTGCCACGCTAGTTACACTGACCGTTTTACCTGCATCGTTAAGCCTGTTGTTACACCTGAGAATGACGTCCTCAGGCGAGACTTGTGAAAAATGAGTGGCGTGCCGTCGTATCCTCGTCTCAGGGGGCTGCCAGGTTATTCGCTGCAAGTCAAAGAACTTGCTCACCTGCTGCTGCAACGCCTGGGTAACAGGAAACCTAATAAAAAGTAAATCTCCCTGACCATGTTTATTTATACTCAGAAAACATGTCATTAAGAAAGGAAGCTACGCATTGAAATGGCTAACTTGGTTAAAACGTATCGTGTTGTCCCTGCTGCTGTTGATCGTTGGCGCTCTGGGACTACGCCTTTATGACATTCAGCGCGGGCCCGATCTGCAGCTCTGGCATACCTGGGTTCCGCATGAGATGGACGCGGATGAAATCGACAATGCTGACTGGAACGATTACATCAAAAAAGAGAATGCGCTCTTCAGTGAGGTAAAACGCCAGGTTACCGATAAGCTGGATGCTGAGCAGCAAACCGAACTGAATCGTTACTACAGCCACAGCCCCATCTATCCGGACTCGTTTCCAACCAACTGGAATCGGTCATACATCATGATGCCGGATGGTAAACCGCAAGGTGCCGTGGTGTTGCTGCATGGTCTGACGGATACGCCCTACAGCCTGCGGCATATCGCCGAAAATTACCGCCAACAGGGTTATGTCGCCATCGGTATCAGATTACCGGGCCATGGGACGGTTCCCGCCGGGCTGACCGACGTGGACTGGCAGGACTGGCTGGCCGCCACGCGCCTGGCGGTGAGAGAAGCGAAACGACTGACGGGTAAAGATGCGCCCCTGCATATCGTCGGATTTTCCAACGGCGGCGCGCTGGCAATGAAGTATTCGCTGGACGCGCTGGATAATGCCGAACTGGCAAAACCCCAGCGGGTGATCCTGATTTCTCCGATGATCGGTATTACTAGCTTCGCGCGTTTTTCCGGCCTCGCTGGCTGGCCCGCGTTTCTTCCCGCCTTCTCGAAAGCCGCATGGTTAAATATCATGCCCGAATTTAATCCGTTTAAATATAACTCCTTCCCGACGAACGCCGCCCGGCAGTCCTTCCTGCTGACCAAAGCGCTGCAAAAGCAGATAGTGGCTGACGCAAGAAATCAGAAACTTAACAGCTTACCGCCGGTATTGACCTTTCAGTCCGTCATGGATTCAACGGTCAGTACGCGGGCGATCGTGACGGCGCTGTATAACCGCTTGCCGGATAATGGCAGTGAAATTGTCCTGTTCGATTTAAATCATGCGGTCAGGTTTAATTCATTATTACGCCGGACGTCTTACACTGCGCTGGCGCGGTTGCTGCCCGCAGCGCCGCGAGCTTATCAGACCACGATCATCACTAACGCCAATTCCGCCAGTACAGAGATGGAGATCCGAACAACACCTGCCGGGAAAACAGACACTACGGTGGAGAAGCTACAGGGACTGCATTATTTACCGGACGTGTATTCCCTTTCTCATGTCGCGCTTCCCTTCCCCTTGAGCGATTCGCTGTACGGACGCTATCCCCATCCGCTGAATCAATACGGGATCAGCCTCGGCACGTTTGCAGCTCGCGGCGAGCGTTCTGTGCTGGTAGTGGGCCTGGACTCGCTGATGCGCCAGTCTTCCAATCCGTTTTTTCCCTATATGATCAAGCGCATTGACGAAGGGATCGACACTCGCCCGGCTCTCTCCGGGAAATAACTCTTCTCTGGATAAGTGGCCACCACGGCCACTTTTTCCTGAGGATGCGGTACTACGCTTTCGCCGACGTCGACAGCCACTGATATATCGAGGACAAATCCTGCCCGGCATATCCTGCGTCCGCCGCCTGCTGCCACAGTTCGGCGATGTTATCCAGCCCCGGCATGGTGTGCGGCTCGGCCAGGGAAAGCGCCAGCCGGGCATCTTTCAGCGCATGCGCCAGCTGCATCTGCGGCACGAATTGCTCATTGGCGATGGCGTCCAGTTTGACTTTGACATACGGTGCGGCCAGCGGGCCGCCTTCCAGGGCGCTCCACAGCTGGTCGGGAGTAAAGCCCAGCGTCTTCGCCAGCTGAGCGCTTTCCGCGATGCCCTGCATCATCGAAATCAGCCAGGCATTGAGGACCAGCTTCATTTTCTGGCTGTTGCCCGCCTCACCAAACCACTGCGTCCCACGTGAGATAGCGGCAAATACCTGCTCCGCCGCGCCACATTTTTCACGCTCCCCGCTGGCGAGCACCAGGATCTGCGCCTTCTCCGCCGGGGCTTTGGTCCCTGAAACCGGAGCATCGACGAAGGTCATCGCCGGCTGAAGCTCCCGCAGCAAGGCGATAGCCTGCTGCGTCTCCGGCAGGCCAATGGTGCCCATCTGGCAATAGATCGCCTGCGGCTGACAGGCAGGCGCAATTTGCGCCAGTACCTCCAGGGTAGCCTTACCGTCGGCGAGCATACTGATGATCACCTCAGCATCGGCCACCGCCTGCTGCGGCGTGGCGTGCAGAGATAATCCCTGCGCCTGTAAATCCTCGCCGCGCGCTGGCGAACGGTTCCAGCCCGCGACGGTAAAGCCCTTCTTCAGTAGATTGCTGGCAAAAGCGTGTCCCATGGCGCCGAGTCCCAGCACCGCGACCTTTGGTAATGTACTCATCTTGTCTGTCCTGATTCGCGTATTAATAAATGGCGGACGTCTACTATCGCATCTCTGGCACGGAAGTCAGTAGCAATAACCGCCATAAAAAGTGACACTGTCACTACGTGATAGCCATGTTTATAGCGGCTCAGGGCTGGCGGAGCCACTCCAGCAAGCGGCGCATTGCTGGCGACAGGCGGTCGTCATCCTGATAGCACAGGCACAGCCGACGCAGCGCCCAGCGATCCTGCAATGTGATAACGGTGAACCGGTAGCGCGGCTGATAGCGTTCGGCAATAACGCGCGGCAGGATCGCCCCGCCGGCACCGTGAGCCACCATCTCGCAAAGCCCTTCAAAATGGCTCATCCTGATGCGGACGTTCAGCGCCTGGCCGAGCCCGGCGGCCTGCTCTTCGATATGCTGCTGCAGTGCGCTGGTCTGATAGAGCGCGACCAGCGGCTCATGGATAATCGTCGCGAAAGCCACTTCGGCGGTTTCACTCAAGGCATGGGCCGGCGGCACGATCAGCACCAGGGGATCCTCCGCGACGGGCTCCAGACGCAACGGCCCGGGATCGACCGCATCGGACACCACCCCGGCCTGCGCTAAGCCCGCCAGAATACTGCTGACAATATCCGCGCTGGTGCGCTCTTCGGTGTCGATCTGTATCCCAGGATGCGCAGCCATCCACGCGGCGAGTTTGCCCGGCAGAAAAGCCGACAGCGCCGAGGTATTGGCAAACAGGCGCAGCGTTCCCTGCTGACCGCGGGCGAAGGCGTGCATCGCCCGGCGCAGACGCCGCTGCTGCTCTAACAACGGACGAGCATGGCGTGCCAGCACCTCCCCGGCCTCGGTCGTTGTCACTCCCCGGGCATGACGGTGCAGCAGCGGCACACCGACCTCCGCCTCCATTTTGCGCAGCCTTTCGCTGGCGGAGGCCAGCGCCAGATGGGCCGCCGCCGCCCCGCCGGTAATGCTGCCGGTATCCAAGATGGCGATAAACAGCCGCAGATCGGCGAGATCCAGTCGCATGACGCCCTCCTTCCCTTCGGTTTTACCGTAGCCTTTGGGCAACATACCGCATTGTCCCCCCCGCGACCAGCTGTTTCAATGCCCTTCTCTGAGCCGATAGGTAAGCCATGATGTTTGATCTTCACACTCTCTGTTTACTGCTGATTTTTATCGCCGCCGGGCTGGTCAAAGGGGTGACCGGTATGGGGCTGCCCACCGTGGCGATGGGCCTGCTTGGCCTGCTGATGCCGCCACCGGCCGCGGCGGCCTTGCTGGTGCTCCCCTCGCTGTTGACCAATCTCTGGCAGCTGCTGGCCGGCCCCGCGCTGGCGCAGATTGCGCGTCGCCTCTGGTTAATGATGACCGGGATGATTATCGGCACGCTGGCGGGATCGTCACTGCTCATCCATCTTAACCCGCGGTGGTCGGCGCTAGCGCTGGGTACCGTGCTGATAGCTTATGCCGGATACGCGCTCCGTGGTCCGGCGGTGCAGGTTTCTGCACGCATGGAAAAGCGCCTGTCGCCGCTGATGGGCGGACTGACCGGAGTGATCACCGGGGCGACCGGGGTATTTGTTATTCCGGCGGTGCCCTGGCTGCAGGCGCTGGGCTTTCGTCGCGACGAGCTGGTCCAGGCCCTGGGATTGTCGTTCACCCTGTCCACTCTGGCGATGGCGGCCGGCCTCTCTCTGCACGCTGGCTGGCGCGCAGATTCGCTGCTGCTGTCGGCGCTGGCGCTGGCGCCCGCGCTGCTCGGCATGTGGCTGGGACAGCGGATCCGCTCGCGTCTCAGCCCGCAGCGCTTTCGTCAGGGCTTTCTGTTGTTCCTGCTGGCGCTGGGGCTGGAGCTTGTCCTCCGGGGGGTGCTGGCGGAATCATCCTAGCGGCGGGTAATGTGTTTCACATTGTATTTACTGGTGTTCTGGTAGATCTCTGAGAAATCAACGATCGCCCGGTTCTGGGCGTAGCTGACAGACTGCACCCGTAGCAGGAGGCTGTTAGGCGCCACCTGCAGCAGCTCCGCCTGCTCGCGGGTCGCCAGCACCGGGGTATAGCTGCGGTGGCTCTCAATAATGGTGATATGGCACTCTTTTTTGAAATAGTTGAACTTAGACTGCTCAAGGTTACCCACGCTGAGCCACGGAAAAGCGGCGTAGGGAATGTAGCTGTTCTCCACCAGGATCGGGACCTCATCAATCAGCCGCAGCCGCCTGACGTAGTATACTTTTTCTCCCGGCTGGATCTTTAACTGCTGGGCAATGGCCGGCGGGGCGTCAAGCAAGGTGAACTCAATAACCTTATTGCGGTAGTTGGTGACCCCCACCACCTGCATCTGGTAGTTAAATCCCTCCAGCTCTCCGCCATGATAGTTACTTTTACGCACAATGCAGGTTCCGCTGCCGTGCCGCCGGGCGATCAGCTTTTCCTCCTCGAGTAGCGCCAGCGCTTTGCGCAGCGTCATCACCGAGACCTGCAGCTCCGCAGCCAGCGCTTTTTCGCTGGGCAGCATATCGCCGACGACATAGTCGTCGCTGTTGATGCGGGCCTTCAGTTCTGTGGCAATCTTTTTATAAATCACTTTTAGATGTCTCACCGAGAGGAATGACGTCAAATACAGCTGCATTTAATGCATTGTATTTATTCATAAAAATTAATTTTCACGCGCCATAAGCAGCGTTAACTCATCTATAAAAATGGCTATATTTATATATCTCTCCTGCAACAATATATATGACTTTCGTCACAGATGGCCTTTTTCCTGCTCGGGATCCCGGTGGTCTGCTCCTAGTCTGATAAGCCTATTGATCAGGTGATGACAGCGGGCGATGAAGACGAGAGGACAACCATGATTGGCGTGAAAAAGCTTCAGGACTTTTCCAAGGCGATGATCGGGCCGGTGCTGTATCTGCCGGCTATCGGCCTGTTGATCGCCCTGTTCAGCATGACCACCAACCGGCTGTGGGTGGATGAAAGTAGCGGGATCTATCTGTTGGGGAAATTCGTCTCCAGCATGCTCTGGGCGCTGATGAACAATCTCGGGTTTCTGTTCTGCCTCGGACTGGCCAGCGGTCTGGCGAAAACCCGCAAAGCCGAAGCCGCTTTCGTGGCGGCCATGACCTGGCTGGTCTATCTGGCGGCGAACAACAGCTGGCTGACCCTGACCCATCGTCTGGCGACCGGAGCCACCAACGCGCAACTATATGGCAGCGGACAAACCTATATCTTCGGTTTTCAGGTCATCGATATGGGCGTGTTCCTCGGTATTATCCTTGGCTGCGCCGTCGCCTTTGTTCACAATCGCGTGGTTGGCATTGAGTTTCGCGGCGCGCTGTCGATCTACGGCAACAGCAAGCTGGTGCTGATCGTGATGCTGCCGCTGGTGGGCCTGTTTGCTATCGCCACCGTCTATCTCTGGCCGGTGGTGGAGCTGGGTATCTCGGCGCTGACCGGCTTTATGAAATCCTTTGGCGCCATCGGGGTCTTCCTGTACGGCTTTCTCAACCGGTTCCTGATCCCCACCGGGCTGCATCATTTGATCTGGTCGCCGTTCGTCTTTACCTCTATCGGCGGTCAGTTGCTGATTGATGGCCAGACCGTCATTGGCGCCAAGCCTATTTTTCTCGCCGAAATCGCCCGTCATCCCGTTGACACGCTCAGTGATTCCGCCCGGTTTTTGACCTATGGGATGGTGAAGATTTTCGGCACCGCCGGTATGGCGCTCGCTTTCTATCGCACGGCGAAACCGGAGAATAAACAGCGGCTCAAAGTCACGCTGATCCCCTTAATTGTCACCTCCGTGCTGGTGGGGATCACCGAACCTTTTGAGTTTCTCTTCATCTTCACCGCCCCGCTGCTGTGGCTTATCTACTCCCTGCTGGACGGTTTTTTCCAGATGCTGGCCTGGCTGCTTCACGTGCGGGTCTGCGCCACCAACGGTCTTATCGATTTTGTCGTCTATAACCTGCCCGCCGGCGCTAGCGTGACGCGCTGGCCGGTGTTTGTCGCCCTCGGGCTGCTGGAGACCGCCACCATGTACCTGGTCGGCACCTTCTGTATTACCCGCCTGCGAATGCTTACCCCGGGGCGCGAAGCCGCTGCCGATGCGGTGCGTTCCCCACAGACGGATCCGGCAAATGGCGAGTCTGACAAAGGTGCGATGGTGATTGCGGGGTTGGGCGGCAAAGAAAATGTTTGTGCGGTGGAAAACTGTTTTACCCGCCTGCGGGTCGATGTGCGCGACCCCGCACTCATCCAGCAGACGCTGTTAAAAGAGAGCGGCGGGAGCAGCGTGCTGATTAAAGGCAATCATGTTCAGGTGATCTACGGCCTGGGGGTTAACAAAATTCGAACGGCGGTCAACGCCAGTCTGGGTGTAACTGAATAACGAGGTGGTAAATGAAAGATAACTTTGTGGTCACGATTGCCGGTGGCGGTAGTACCTATACGCCGGGGATTGTCATGATGCTGCTGGAAAATATGGCGCGCTTTCCCCTGCGGGAGATCCGTCTGTACGATAACCATCACGAGCGTCAGAAGACCATCGGCGACGCCTGCGCCATTCTGGTGGCGGAACGCTTCCCGCAGGTAAAATTCAGCTATACCACCGATCCGCAGGCGGCCTTCACCGACGTGGATTTTGTGATGGCGCATATTCGCGTTGGCCTGTATGAGATGCGGGAAAAGGATGAAAAAATCCCGCTGAAATATGGCGTGCCGGGTCAGGAAACCTGTGGGCCGGGAGGGATCGCCTACGGTATGCGCTCGATTGCCGGCGTGCTGGAGCTGGTCGATTATATGCAGCAGTACGCCCCGGGGGCGTGGATGCTTAACTACTCCAACCCGGCGGCCATCGTCGCGGAAGCGACCCGTCGCCTGCGGCCCGACGCGCGCATCATCAACATCTGCGATATGCCGGTGGCCATCGAGGGGCTGTTTGCCGATATCCTCGGTCTGCCGTCGCGTAAGGCGCTGAACGTCCGCTACTATGGCCTCAATCATTTTGGCTGGTGGACCAGCATCACCGATAAAGCCGGTAACGATCTGATGCCTGCGCTCAAGCGTCACGTGGCGGAGCAGGGTTACAGTAGCCCAAAAGATGATTTTCAGCATAAAGCGCCGAGCTGGATCGAAACCTTTAAAAAAGTGAAGGATGTGTTTGCCCTCGATCCCCTGACGTTGCCTAACACTTATCTGAAATACTACCTCTATCCTGACTACGAGGTAGCCCACTCTGACCCGGACTTTACGCGGGCTAACGAAGTGATGGCCGGACGTGAAAAAGAGGTCTTCGATATGGCCCGGGAGATCACTCGTCGCGGCACCGCGGAAGGCGCGCATTTCCATGCCGGGGCCCATGCCACCTTCATCGTCGACCTCGCCTGCGCCATCGCCTTTAACACCCAGGAGCGGATGCTGTTGATCGTGGAAAACAACGGGGCGATCGCCAACTTTGACGAGACGGCGATGGTGGAAGTCCCCTGCCTGGTGGGCGTCAACGGCCCGGAACCGCTGGCGATGGGAAAAATCCCTTCGTTCCAGAAAGGACTGATGGAGCAGCAGGTGGCGGTGGAGAAGCTGGTCGTTGACGCCTGGATTGAGAAAAGCTACCAGAAACTGTGGCAGGCCATCACCCTGTCAAAAACGGTGCCCAGCGCCGCGGTGGCGAAAGCGATTCTCGATGAGCTGATCGTCGCCAACGAAGGTTACTGGCCCGCGCTGCACTGATTTTTTGCCACAACCCTGCCGTGAGAGCCCCTCTCGGCAGGGTTATCGCCGGCATCCATCCCGCGATACCTCCTTCCATAGCCTCCCTCAGCGCCAACGCGTCAATGGCCTGCGCGACGCCAGCCAGACTGACATCACAGCATCGCCAGCCACTATTTTCCTTGAACAGAGTAATGAAATATAAATTCTATTCTTCGATATTATGGCGTAAAAATGTGATCTGCGTTGTATTCTCTGCGTTACATTAACCCACTGAAAACAACATCATTATTACTAACTCGCAAATTTAACCCGCATTTCATAGGGATATAGCGCCGCATGCCATTGTGATTCGCTTCATGCATTTACCTTCCTGCAACACCAGTTTGAAATTAAATTTTCATAATGTGATCTTGTAGCATGCTCATTCCATTTCTTTGTGCCATATTCTTAGCACGGTAAATCGCCGGAACGACAGCAACGTGCCACACCAGGGCGCTGTCCTGCGGCCAACGTCGGCGCTGCCGACGCACTGAAGACCGCTAACCCGAAAAGGAGAACGGATATCGACGACATCCATGCCAACACCAAGCCGTAAACCTCTTTGACCGCCATTGCTTAGCGTACCCTGCCTTGTGCTGAGCAATTACACAAAGAAGAAAATCATTTAATTCAGTTAGATACGACAACACAGGCGTGATAAATCCTGACTGGGGAGATGTATTTTTATCTTGTGTCGTTCAACAAAATAAAGGGACTACCATGTCATTTATAACAAACCTGAACCAGCAACAGAGAAAACGACTTCATCAGATCACCTTAGTGGCCACCTTCGGCGGCCTGCTTTTCGGTTACGACACCGGCGTTATCAACGGCGCCTTTTCCTCACTGAAGCAGTACATGGCGCTGACCCCGACCACCGAAGGGCTGGTAATGAGCGTCCTGCTGATCGGCGCCGCGCTGGGCAGCGTGTTTGGCGGTAAGTTCGCCGACTACTTCGGCCGGCGCAAATACTTGCTCTTCCTCTCCTTTGTTTTTCTTATCGGCGCCCTGCTTTCCGCCGCGGCTCCCGATATCACTACCCTGCTGATTGCCCGCGCCCTGCTGGGCTACGCCGTCGGCGGCGCCTCGGTCACCGCCCCCACCTTTATTTCTGAAGTGGCGCCCACCGAGATGCGCGGTAAGCTGACCGGCCTGAATGAAGTCGCCATCGTTATCGGCCAGCTGGCGGCGTTTGCCATTAACGCGATCATTGGCATCATCTGGGGCCATCTGCCGGACGTCTGGCGCTATATGCTGCTGGTGCAGGCGATCCCCGCTATCTGCCTGTTTGTTGGCATGTGGCGCGCGCCGGAAAGTCCGCGCTGGCTGATCAGCAAAAACCGCCACGAGGAAGCGCTGCATATTCTCAAACAGATCCGCCCGGCGGAACGCGCGCAGAAAGAATTCGACGACATCTCCACCCTGATCAAAATTGAAGCCGGCAATAAGTTCAGCACCCAGAACACCTTCACCACTATCCTCAAAACGCCATGGATCCTCAAAATTTTGCTGGTGGGCATTACCTGGGCCGCGCTGCAGCAAACCACCGGGGTGAACGTGATTATGTATTACGGCACGGAAATCCTGAGTGCCGCCGGCTTCTCAGAGCGTACCTCGCTGATCTGTAACGTGCTGAACGGCGTCTTCTCCGTCGGCGGTATGCTGATTGGCGTGCTGTTTCTCGTCGATCGTTTTAAGCGTAAGACGATCATTATCTACGGCTTCGCCATTATGGCCACGCTGCACCTGATTATCGCCGCGGTCGACTACACCCTGGTGGGCGACCTCAAAGCCACCGCTATCTGGCTGCTGGGCGCGCTGTTCGTCGGCGTGATGCAGGGTTCGATGGGCTTTATCACCTGGGTGGTATTAGCCGAGCTGTTCCCGCTGAAATTCCGCGGATTGTCGATGGGGATCTCGGTATTTTTCATGTGGATCATGAACGCGGTGGTCAGCTACCTGTTCCCGCTGCTGCAGGCGAAACTGGGCCTTGGGCCGGTCTTCTTTATCTTCGCGGCCATCAACTATTTGGCGATTCTGTTCGTGGTGTTCGCCCTGCCGGAGACCTCCAATAAATCGCTGGAGCAGTTAGAAGCGGAGCTGTCAGCGAATCATGAGGATAAAAAATCTACTCGTCTCACCAGGGAGGTTGGCTATGATCGATAACATCACGCTGGATAATCTGCACATCGGCTGCAAGGCCAGTAATAAAGCGGAAGTCATCGCCATGATTGGCGCAGAGTGTAAAGCCAAAGGCTATGTCAATCAGGAGTGCGTTCACTTTCTGCTGGAGCGTGAACATCAGGTTTCCACTTTTTTGGGCAATGGCATCACCCTGCCGCATCTGCCGAAATCAGCGACGGATATCATTCTTAAAACCGGGATTGAGATCTATCAGTTTCCTGATGGCGTTATCTGGGATCGCGGCAACGTGATGTTTATAGCCATTGGCGTGATTGCGAAAGAGAAAGAGCATATTGACGTGCTCAAAGAAATAGCCTCGATATTCAGCGATGAGCTGATCGCGAATGCGTTGTCATTAATCTCCGACAAAAATGACTTCCTGAAGATCCTCCAGCATAACGCGCTACCGCGTTAAGTGCGCCACCGGCCGGGGCTCTGCCCCCGGCCATCGCCTTATTTTATTGGTCTCGCAGAAAGCAAGCATTACGAAAAATCTAATTTTCTCCGTTATCACGTCACTCACAATAATAACCGGGGAAATTAACGCATATCGAATGGCTATCAACTCTATTTATTATGCGACAGCTCTTATTCAATATGGAAAAATGACCAATAAAAACAGAATGTTAACCATTAAAAGGCTTTGCATCCTTTGCTTTGCTGTTCAGGCCGTGAGTGCCGCGCGTCAGTGATTCCTGCGCTATCCCATTAGTTTTGATTTATATCAATACCGCTTCCAGCGTTAAAATGCATTTTACAGCGCGATTATTTTGTAAAGGTGTATACGACATTGGTTTTACGATTTGGATATTTATTTAGCCGGCCCGCAAGCCTGTGGGGATGGCTGATGTGTAACGCGCTTAATGGTATCGCGATCGTCCTCTGCTTTCTCGGGATAAGCATCGTGACAGGCTATCGTCATGCGGTCTGGCAGGTCATCATCACGCTGGCTATTATTATATCGACCTGGTATAGCGCTAATTATTTCGCCGCCCTGGAAGCGCGACGCGACAGACGACGCTTTCTGCTGCTGGCCTGGGTGGTGATGACCATTCTGCTGAATTTCATTCACCTCAGCGGCGCTGAATACCGTTATTAAAGGAGCATGCCCATGACGCTGGCGATGCTGTTGGTGCTTATCAATCACCATAAAGGTCTGACTATCTTATTGATTGTCATTGTTGCGCTGCTGTTTATGGCGCTTACCCCGCTGGTCAAAAAACTGCTTAGCACCCTTCACGATCGGTCCTGATTTTTCTCTCACGGCCGCCGACAGGCGGCCATCTCTCCTCCTGTTAGACTGATTCCGCCACCAGCCTTAGCGGCATGCAGCCTGCTACAGCGCGCATGAAAAGAAATGAGAACCATTATCAATGAAGCTATGCTAACGTGTCAGCCCAGGCAAAACGCCAGATGACAGAAAACAGGGGGACAGACGAGGTGAAGCAGGATTCAGGGATCATCACAGCGCGGCAGGCGCACGGATTGCTGACGCTGGCGATAGGCGCCGCGCTCTTCTACAGCAGCGGCAGTTTCGCCCGGCCGGATCTGCAGCCGTTGGGGCCGAATATTGCGGACAAAGGGTCAGCTTTCTACCATTTTACCCAGCGCCAGTACGACTCTGCCGATGGCGAACGCCATTACCGGGTGTGGACTGCGGTGCCGGATAAAGCGCCGCCGGCCGCCGGTTATCCGGTACTGTATATGCTGGACGGCAACGCGGTGATGGATAAACTCAACGACGCGTTTCTGCAACAGCTCTCCGCTGGTTCCCCGCCGGTCATCGTCGCTATTGGTTACCAGACGGCGCTGCCCTTCGATACCGCAGCCCGGGCCTGGGATTACACTCCGCCGCTTAAGACGCATCAACCTCGCGCCGGAAAATCCGCGCTGCCGCCACGAAAAACCGGGGGTAATGACCTGTTTCGCCAGCTGCTGAGCGAAACGATGGTTCCGCAAGCAGAAGCTAAGCTGAAAATCGATCCCCGCCAGCGCGCTATTTGGGGTCACTCCTATGGCGGACTGTTTGTACTCGACGCGTGGCGTAAGAGCGACCTGTTCCATATCTTTTATTCCACCAGCCCGTCGCTCGGCCAGGCACTCGAGTCTCCGCTTAAAGACAGCAAAAACATCGATGCCGCGGCTTTCGCCGGGAAATCGCTGTATCTGCTGGAGGGGGATGGCAAAGCCCCTGGAGAGCCGTCCGGGCACGTGGCTTCCCTGGCGGTTTTGCGTCAGACCCAACAGCAACTGGCGGACAACGGCTTGCGGGTGGCCTTCTGGCGCTACCCTGGGCTGACCCATGGTCAGATGTTCGAGGTCTCCCTGCGCTCCGCGCTGCTGCACCTTTCCGGGCAGGCAGCGCTTGCGCATCAGTGATGACCTTGCGCCCACCAGCGGACGGCGGGCGATTCAGCGCTGATCGGGCAGGTGTTTAATATCGACCGGCTCGCCGAACAGGAACCCCTGCATTTCGTCACATCCCTCCTCTTCGAGGATCTGCAATTGTCCTGCGGTTTCCACGCCCTCGGCGATAAGCGGCGTATTGATCGAGTTGCCCAGCGAAATAATGGCCCGCACGAATGAGCGGACCTGGGGATTGCTCTCCACATCCAGCATAAAGCTGCGGTCGAGCTTGATGACGTCGAAATGAAATTCGCGCAGCATGCTCAGGGAGGAGTAGCCGGTGCCGAAATCATCCAGTGCGATACTGATCCCCATCTTTTGCAGATGATGCAGGACGCTGAATGCCAGCTGCTTGTTCACGATAAACGCCGTCTCGGTGACCTCAAACTCCAGCAGGCTGACCGGATAGGCGGTACGCATCAGGATCTCGCGGACTTTTTCGATAAAGCTACGATGACGCAGCTGCACCGGCGAGATATTGACCGAAATTTTTCTGTTGAGACCCTTTTCCAGCGCTTCGTTACACACCTGCTCCAGCACCCAGTAGCCTAACGGCACGATGGCGCCGCTCTCTTCGGCAATGGAAATAAACACGTCCGGCGGAATAGCGCCCAGCTGAGGATGCTGCCAGCGCAACAGCGCTTCATAACCGGTGATGCGACGATCTTTAATATTGCGGATCGCCTGATAGTGAAGCGAAAACTCCCCCGCCTGAATACCGCGGCGAATGTCGGCGGCCATCATATTCCGCTGCCGCGTCTTGTCGTCCATCTCGCGTTCATACCAGCAAATTTTGTGGTCGAGACTGCTCTTTGCCCGATACATGGCCAGATCGGAATTGCTCAGAACCGTATTAATATCCGTCCCGTCCTCCGGGTAGACGGAGATACCCATGCTGGCGGAAAGGATCACTTCCGTCGCGGCAAACGTCTGCTTACCGCTGAAGCAGTGCCAGAGACGGGCGGCAAAGGCGTCCACCTCGCTTTCATCGGCAAAAGGTTTGACGGCCACAAACTCATCGCCGCCGAAGCGGGCGACCATCTCCTCCTTCTGCAGCGTTTTGAGTACGGCGCCTGCCACGCGCTGCAGCAGCTGATCGCCAATAAGATGGCCCTGCAGATCGTTAATCTCTTTAAACTTATCTAAATCGATGGTGAAAACGGCAAAGCGGCGGGCGTCATTCCCGGTGATCAGCTTTTCCACCCGCTCAAAGAACTCCACCCGATTGGGTAAACCGGTCAGCGCATCGTAACGCGCCATCCACGCGATGCGGTCATTGATCGCCTTCTGTTCGCTGATGTCGCGGGTAATTTTGGCAAAGCCCAGCAGGTTATTTTGCTCATCGCGGATGGCATTGATCATGACATGCGCCCAGAACCGGGAGCCATCTTTACGATACCGCCAGCCTTCGCCTTCGAACTGCCCGCTACGCAGGGCAATTTGCAGATTATTCGCCGGCACCCTGGAGAGTTGTTCGGCTTCGCTATAGAAGAGACCGAAGTAGCGCCCGATGATCTCATCGCTCAGGTACCCTTTTGCCCGGCGGGCGCCCTCATTCCAGCTGATGACCATCCCATCGGCGCTCAGCATATAGATGGCATAATCTTTAACACTTTCAATAAAGTGGCGATAGGCAATGTCCGTCAGGTGATCGTTACTCATGGTACAGCGCTCTCTGTGGCTCGGTCGTGGCAAAACGCATTAGATATAACAGAATCACGCCCATAATGAATACAAGGTTAAGGTGTTTTATGGTCGCCTTTCCGGCCCGGACAACCGCCGATCGCGCGGCGGACACTCCTGTTAAGCGTAGTGGACCAGGCCATCTTCGGGGGGATAACCTCGGCGATTTTCGCACTTAGGTCGCCCACTAATAGTTACTTTTATTGATTAAAAAGTTTGATTGAAAGAATAAATAAAAGGAGTAATGTTAATAATACTTTCTATGGAGGTTAAATATGTTGCGTGATTATTTAAAAGTGGAAAAAGAAGATCGGCTGGTTGAACAACAGAGTCGTCATGACAATAGTCAGCATTATTCTTCGGTAACCGAATGGGTTATTTTAAGTAAAGATGGCCAGCGTAAAGGCCGGGTATCCCTGTTTGACCGCTTCACCACCCGCCGCTCCTGGAGCGACAGCTTCCGCATTACGCAGTTCGATAATGCGGGTAAAGTGGTGGTGGATAAACTCACTGACGCGCTGTAAATTTCCCGGATTCCCGGCCTGACGGGAGAATATTCATACGCAAAATTAACACCTGCATAAAATATATTGATGCGTCGCCATCATGTTATTTTCATTCCGCATACCGATAACCTAATGGGTAATTTTCGCCATGGTGAACCGCGCGAATTTTTAACCCGAAAAAATACTGAAAATAAGCCCGCTGGTCGGGCTTTTTTGCATGGCGCTCGTCACCCACGCCACAAAATGCCAAGGACATCCCGCGCTGGTTTGTATACGATACATCTACGAATCATATATGGTCTGTTTCTATGGGAATCGTCAAAATCTCCGATTTGCTGCACGATGACATTCGTGATGCCAGCAAAGCCATGTCCCGCTCCGTTAATGCCCAGGCGGAATACTGGATCCGCCTGGGCATGATGAGCGAACTCTACCCCGAGCTTAACCACCAGCAGATCAAACTGCTGATGCTGAAATCCGGCTCTGACCGTCTGCTGGAGGTGATCAATGCCATCAATAATCATTAAAACCACCGATGAGCTCGCGCGCCAGCGCCATGCCGGCCAGCTGCTGGCATCGGTGTTTGACATGCTGGATACCTTTATCGTCCCCGGCGTGACGACGATGGAAATCAACGATCGAGTGGAAGATTTTATCGTCAACCAGCTGCACGCCCGCCCGGCCAGCAAGGGGCAATACGACTTTCCCTATGTGTTGAACACCTCAATTAACGATGTGGTCTGCCATGGGATCCCGAAGGCGACCGAGCATCTGCGCTCCGGGATGATCGTTAACGTCGATATCACCCTCGAGAAAGCGGGCATGATCGCTGACTCCAGTAAGATGTACCTGATAGGCGACGTTTCCCCGCTGGCTCGCCGGCTGGTAAAGACTACCTATGAAGCGATGTGGAAAGGCATTGAGGTGGTGAAACCCGGCGCGACGCTGGGCGACATCGGCCATGCCATTCAGCGCTGGGTCGAGGACCATGGCTACAGCGTGGTCAGAGAATATTGCGGTCACGGTATCGGCCAGGAAATGCATGAAGAGCCGCAGGTGCTGCACTACGGCAGGCCCGGTGAAGGCGCCGTGCTGCGGGAAGGCATGGTATTCACTATTGAACCGATGGTGAACCAGGGCGACAGCCGCATCAAAACCAAAAAGGATGGCTGGACGGTCGTCACCCGCGATAAAAAACTCTCCGCGCAATGGGAGCACACCGTGGCCGTCACCGCCAACGGATTTGAGGTGCTGACGCTACGCGACGACGAGCAGTCGCGGATCCGCTAAGTTTTCTTCTCCCGGTATATCGGCATAGCCGACATTTCTCGCTGGCGAGTACCGCCCTTCGTCAGCGCACTTTATCCCCTGGCCTCTATTGCCCCCCGCGTTCTCCACACCGCGCCGGGTGTGTCTGCTTTACTCCTCATAAAGTTAATCATAAAACGATAAAAATTTATTGTAAAACGATAAACACCAGGCTAACCTGCGCTCACTTTAACACCAGGGAGAAACGGTATTCCCTCACCTGGATGTCGTACCGCGTTAAGGAGAAAACATGCGCTGGAACAGCTATCGCCGGGACAGACAGATCATTGCCGCCGTGCTGGTTTTTACCGTCATCGTGGCGGCGGGGATCGCCCTGCAGCCCGGCTTTCATCCCCCCAGCTCCCGGACGACGGGGGATAAACAGCTGGTCTCGATATTAACGCCTCTGCTTAACGGCGCCCGCGGACAGGTCGCCGCCGCGCTGATTACCCCTCAGGGGGTGCGCTACGGCCTGTGGGGGAGCGAGTATACGACGCAGTATGAGATCGCCAGCCTGAGCAAAACCATGACCGCCAGCCTGCTGCTGGAGGCTATTCGCCGCGGCGAAGTCACCGCGCAGACGCCGGTATCGGCGCTGGTCCCGGAGATTGTCAGCCCGGTGCGGGACGTTACCCTGGAGCAACTGGTTTCTCACCGTTCAGGACTGCCACCGCTCACCGCGTCGGTTGGGCAGCGGCTGGCTATTCTGAGCGACATTGCCCAGCGGCAGAATCCCTGGCGCTACGATCGACCCGCGCTGATCGCGATGATGAACCAGGCCACTCTGCAGCCGACGAAATGGTTTGATTATTCCAACGCCGGGTTTGCCCTGCTCGGACTGGCGCTGGAGCGGGCGTCTCATCGCGATTTTGCCACACTGATGGCGCAACGGGTCTTTGCCCCCGCCGGAATGCAGGACGCGGAAGTGGCCCGGCACAATACTCCAGCCTCGCCGACGTTTACCGTGGGCTGGTCAGCCTCTGGTTTCCCTCAGCAGCCATGGGTGATGGACGCCTTCGCCCCCGCCGGCGGCGTACGCGCCACGATTGTCGATATGGCGAAATATGCCCAGGCGCTGCTGGCAGGAAACCTGGCGGGCAGTGAAGGCATGCCCCCCCTGTTCGCCACCGATGATCCCGATTCCCGGGTGGGTTATGCCTGGTTCACTACCCGCGTCCGCGGACGGGAGATCGTCTGGCATGACGGGCAGAGTGGCGGCTTTGCGGCAATGATGGCCTTCGACCGACAGCGACAGACCGCGGTAGTGATCCTCTCCGATACCGCCTGGCCGGTGATCGGGCCTGCCATCAAGCTCTTACTGGCTGCCACCCCTGATGAACAGGAGGCGCGTAATGAACGGAATTGACATCCTCTGGGCGCTGTTAACGCTGTTGTCGGTGATCCTGTTTATTTCCGGCGACTGGCTGGCGCAGCGAAAAATACGCCTGCTCAATTATGTTTTGCTGGTGACCGGGGTTATTTATCTCGCCGAGGTTTTCCAGACCCTGCAGAATCTCGGCAAAATGGGCTACCTGTTTCGGATGCTGACCTGGACCATCCAGGCATCGTTCATCACCCTCAGCCTCTACCGCGTCTGGACCCGTCCGTGGTTTGCCAGCCGTCGACGCGGCGTCCGGGCGATGAGCGTTGTCTTCGCCGTGGCCCTTATGTCATGCTTGACGCGGCTGGTGCTTTAATTATTCTCATCAATCAGGAAGGTAAATTGTGAAGCAATCCAGAACCCGGCTGAGTCTGGCTATTATTAGCGGCATACTGCCCCTCTTTTTTATGCTCGCCCTGATCGTGCCGCTGTGGATTTTCTTTACCGGCGAACGATATTTTCTTTCCACCCTGCTGCACTTTGCTGAAGTGCCGTTAACCGACAACCCGGCCCAGGCGCCGGGGATGGCGAGACGTTTGTTGCTGCTGGCCCTGCTGTATCTTCCGGCCGGGCTGTTCGCGTTCGCTATCTGGCAGGGCATAAAGGTAACCCGTAGCGTCCGCCAGCGCAGCGTGCTCAGCCTCTCCCTGGCGCACAGCGTTCGTTACATCGCTCTGGCCATGGTGGGGATGGGGATCTTACTGCCGGTCTGCCGCTTTCTGATCCCGCTGCTCGCCTGGTGGCCGCAGCCTTATTACCAGGTGGTGTTTCTGCTCAGCGACGGGGTGCTGCTGCTGACAGGAAGCTTGCTGTTTGTGACATTTCACGCCATGCTCCACGGGATCCGTGCGGAAGAAGAGAATAAGGAGTTTATTTAACGATGGCTGTGGTGGTGAATCTGGACAAACTGCTGGTGGAAAAAAAGATGACGTCCAGGGCGCTGGCGGCCTTTGTTGGCATTACCGAACAGAATTTGTCGCTGCTCAAGTCAGGTAAAGTCAAAGGCATCCGCTTTGATACCCTGTCGCGCATCTGCGAGGCGCTCGAGTGTCAGCCTGGCGATATTCTGGCGTGGGAGCCCGACTGACCTCTCCCACCTGATGTCAACAGTCCTATCAAGGAATTGCTCTGGCCGGCGAATCGTAAGAGAATAGCGCCTACACGCGACGATCTGATTACACGGGAGTTCATCATCAGCCATTCTCGTCGATTCCCCCTAGCCAGCAAAGTGGCGCTGTCAGGCGCGGCGCTCATCGCCGCCGGCATGCTGTTCAGCTGCACCAGTAAGGCCCCCAAATCCCTCGTCACGCCGCCGAAGAGCGCGGCCGTTAAAGCCGGTCAGACGCACCGGGAGCCGGTACGCGGCGTCTGGCTGACCACCGTCTCGCGCCTTGACTGGCCGCCGGTCGGGTCAATTATCGCCAGTACGCCGGAAAGCCGCATCACCCAGCAGAAGCTGGCGCTGATCGCCAAACTCGATAATCTGCAGCGCCTGGGGATCAACACCGTCTTTTTCCAGGTGAAACCGGACGGTACGGCGCTCTGGCGGTCGGATATTCTGCCGTGGTCCGATATGCTGACCGGCAAAATCGGCGAATACCCCGGCTACGATCCGCTGCAGTTTATGCTGGATGAAGCGCACAAGCGCGGCATGAAGGTCCACGCATGGTTTAACCCTTACCGCGTCTCGGTCAACACCAAACCGTCGACGATTGCCGAGCTGAACAACACCCTCACTCAGGTGCCGGCCAGCGTGTTCGTCCTGCACCGTAACTGGATCCGCACCGCCAGCGATCGCTTTGTTCTCGACCCGGGTATTCCCGAAGCGCGTGACTGGATCACCAGCATTGTCGCTGAAGTGGTGCAGAACTACCCGATTGACGGCGTGCAGTTCGATGACTATTTCTACACCGAAACCGCTTCTTCCCCGCTTAACGACAACGAGACCTTCCGTCGTTACGGGCAGGGCTATGCCTCGAAGGGCGACTGGCGGCGGCATAACACTCAGCAGCTTATTGCCCAGGTCTCCGCGACCATTAAAAAACTCAATCCGAACGTCGAGTTTGGCGTGAGCCCGGCCGGGGTGTGGCGCAACCGCTCCCACGATCCGGCTGGGTCTGATACCCGTGGCGCGGCCGCCTATGATGAATCCTATGCCGATACCCGCAGCTGGGTGCAGCAGGGGCTGCTCGACTACATCGCCCCGCAGATTTACTGGCCGTTTGCCCGCGATGCGGCGCGCTACGATGTGCTGGCCAACTGGTGGGCCGAGGTGGTCAAGCCGACGCATACCCGGCTGTATATCGGCGTGGCCCTGTACAAGGTGGGTGAACCGTCCAAAAATGAGCCTGACTGGACGGTGGATGGCGGCGTGCCGGAGCTGAAAAAACAGCTCGACCTCAATGAGTCCCTGCCGCAGATCCAGGGCACCATCCTGTTCCGCGAAAACAACCTCAATCAGCCGCAGACCCGCCAGGCGGTTAACTACCTGCGCAGCCGCTGGGGGCCGCCGCAGAGCTAACCGCCAGCCGGCTTCGCTATCCCGCCTGCAGCCCTTGCTGCAGGCGGGCGTGCAGTTTAAGCATGTTCTCCGTGATGGCCCGCCAGACGTGGGCGGAAAAGTCCGACGGCAGCGTCCGGCGGGCGCTTTCGATGGCCTGCGGCACGCGGTCGGCAAACTCGTCCAGGATCGCCAGCATCTGCTCCCGGGGGAAGTTAACCGCTTTGGCGGTCGCCAGAAAATGACGCGGATAGATAGCGTTAATCTCCGTTTTCCGCCCTTTTGTGGCATTGAGCCCCATCGACAGCTTCAGGTCGCGCAGATGCAGTCCCGTCCCGCCCAGCACCGGAAATGCCGAAATAATGTCGTAGAACGGCGTGAGCCGGTAGCTGCCGCCGGGCAGCAAAAAGAGCGAGAAGTTCTTCGCATGCCCGTCCGTTGCCCCGGTCAGCCACTGGAACACCATGAACTTCATAAAGTCATAGCGATCTTTCAGGGCCTCACTGGAGCCCAGCAGAAAGGTCATGATCGCGGCGATACCCGGCCCGCCGTCAGACTCATATTTCATCGACGACGGTATGCCGAATGCCTGACACAGATCCTCCTGCGGCAGACGCAGCAGCACGCGCCCCTCCTGCGCCCAGCGCCGGTCGAAGCGGGTCACCGCCAGCGCACGGATCCGCGGTGTGTTGATAATCTCCGCCTCCGGCACCGCCAGGCCCAACGCCCTGGCCAGCGCCAGGCACAGATATTCGTTATCCACGCTTTCACGCAGATCCAGCGTCGCATTGGGCTGCTTTATCTCGCCGATGGGCAGTTTAATGATATGGGTGGTCGGGGTGGTGCCCTGCGGAATACACCAGTGCTCGCCCATTCGCAGCAGCGCGGTTTTCTCCTGAGCGCCGGCCACCGAGATACGAAAATCGTCCTGGCCGGTCACCATCCCGAGAGGAATATCCGACTGGTAGGCGGTCAGCAAAGCGGTCAGCTGCGCCTCATCCAGCGTCTGCCAGCGCAACGCGGCAAGATGCGCCTCTTCCCCCGGCGGCAGCAGAGTCACCGCCCCTACGCTGTCCCGCCCGACCTCGGCCAGCAGATCGAACGGCTGTTTCGAACGCGCCTGATAGCGCCTGACGATCCGCTCGCGGACCTGCGGGCTGTCGGGCAGCAGGTTATCAAAATAGTGATACACCGCGTCGGCGGTGATATTGCCATACTGCAGCGGCAGCGAGAGGGAGAGCGGTCTGGCGCGCGGGCTGCGCAGCCACTCCTCATCATAGCGGAAACTGTGCGCCCCGTTGGCCTGGCGGGTTAAGGTTCCCACGCGCGCATTGTTCATCCAGGTGGTGAGCGTCGCCATTACCAGTCAAGATCCGTGGTGTTATCGGGAATCATCACCGTCTCTGCCGGTTTGGCGTTCAGGGTCATCACCACCCCCAGCGACTGGAGGATCTTAAACAGGGTGGTTAAGGTGGTTTTGTCGGGGTGATTTTCAAAATTGGACAGCGTCGCCTGTTTAATGCCGATCCGGCTGGCCAGCGCCTCCTGAGTCCAGTGATTTTGCTGGCGCAGCAGTTTCAGGTAATTGGCCAGCTGAACCGGACTGTATATCTGCGGGGAATTCATCGCCTTGTTCCTCACCATCATTTATCCCTCTATCGGGATAAAACTGGTTTTATACCCTGAAAGGGATAATGTCAAGTTTATCCCCTTGTGGGGATAGGTCAATGATTATCCTTACGTAGGGATAAAGCAGAAGGGATGGCAGCCGGAGCAACGTGGTCTGCCCGGTGGCGGCTGCGCCTTACCGGGCCTACGGGCTGTCGCTACCAGTTTCATCATCATCCAGGCCGGGCAAGCGCAGCGCCGCCCGGCAATGGCTGTCACTCGGGCAACGCGCAGCCGGGCTTAGCTGCCGCGGTAGGTCGACCACCCGCCCGGGGCGATCAGAAACGGCAGATGGAAATGGTCCTCTGCCGCCTCGCCAATGACAAAATCAATCTGCGCCCGGGTAAAAACGCTCTCGCGCCCGGCACGGGCAAACCACGCCCCGGTTTCCGCGGTTAAACAGTAGCGCCCCGCCGGCAGCGGCGCGGCGCTGAAGGTGGCGATACGCCCCTGGGCGTTGGTCACCAGGTTCGCCAGGGTCTCGCCCTCCCGGCTCAGGCTGACCGCGACGCCTTCAGCCGGCGTGCCGGTGGAAATATCCAGAATATGGGTGCTCAGGGTGCTCATTCGCCAATCGCTCCTTCCAGTCTTAACATCGTAATTTCCCGCAGCTGGGCAAGCGCCTCAGCCACTTCTTCGTCAGCGGTATGCTGCAGCCGGCGCGTCAGCGCCTGCAGAATCTCTTCGCCGCTGCGCCCTTTGGCGCGGATTAAAAACACCCGGCCAAAGCGGGCTTCGTAGCGGGCATTCCCCTCCCGCAGGGCCTGCGCCAGTCTTTCATTATCGCTGTCCACCGCCGACTGCTCCTGGCGTGACATCGTCGCGTGCGCCTGGCTGCCGCTCGGTTTTTCGCCGATCCGCGGATGGGCGCTGAGCGCCGCGTTCAGATCGTTCTCTCCCCAGTCGCCCATCGCTTCCCGGGCGACCTGCAGCAGCGCTTCACGGTTGGCGAAGGGGCGCAAGTTCACCAGCTTATCGCTCCAGGCCGGGATCGCCACACAGGGAGCCAGCAGCTCCCCTGCCTCATCGCCACTCAGGCTGTTAAACTGACTCAGCGCGATCATCCTGACTCCTTATCGTTTTCGTCGCCGCCTGCTCCTGCGGCAGAACAAGGTTCAGCGCTATCGCCACCAGCCCACCGCTGGTGGCCGCGGAACCGAACAGATCGCCGACCATCGGCGGAAAATGGCTGAGAAACGCCGGCACCGACTCCACGCCAAGACCCGCACCAAACGCCAGTCCCACGATCAGCACATCGCGTCGGGTGAGCGGGTTCTGGGTAATGATCCGGATCCCGGCCGCCACCACGCAGCCAAACATCACCATCGTAGCGCCCCCCAGCACCGGCGCCGGGATCTGCCGCAACAGTTCGCCCACCGGCGGGAACAGCCCGAGCAGGATCAGAATTACGCCAATGTAGCGTCCGACATAGCGGCTGGCCACCCCGGTCATCTGGATCACGCCGTTGTTCTGCGCGAAAGTCGTGTTTGGAAAGGCGCTGAGCATTGCGGCCACCATGCAGCTGACGCCATCCGCCAGGATACCGCCCTTCAGCCGGTTGCGGAAAGCGCGATCGTCAACAGACTGTTGTGAAATCAGCGAGTTGGCCGTCAGATCGCCCACCGCCTCCAGAATACACACCAGCGACACCAGCGCCACCGGCAGAAATATCGCGCTGTTAAACTGAAAGCCAAACGGGAACAGCGTTGGCAGGCGAAACAGGGTATCGCCCAGGCTGTGAAGATGGAACTGACCGCTCAGCCCTGCCGCCACACAGCCCACGGCAATGCCCACCACCACCGAGGAGAGCCGCAGCCAGCGGTTTTTGGCGCAGCTCAACAGGACGATAACGCCAAGGGTACCCGCCCCGAGGGCGATATTGCTCATGCTGGCGAAATCCTGCGCCTTTTCCCCACCGCACCAGTTAATGACGCTGACCTTGATCAGGCTGATGCCGATCAGCGCAATCACGCTGCCGGTAATGATAGGGGTAAAGATTTTCTTCAGCGGTTCGATAAAGCGGCTGACAATCACCGGCACCAGGGCGGCGACAAAGTTAACGCCAAACAGCATCGCCATAATATCCTGCGGCCCGCCGCCCTGCGCTTTCACCCACATCCCTCCGGCTACCGCCACGCCCAGAAAGGCGAAGCTGGTGCCCTGCATGCAGATCATCCCGGCGCCAATGCCCCAGACCCGGTTGGACTGCAGAAAGGTACCGATACCCGAAGCCAGCAGCGACATACTGATGAGATACGGCAGCCAGTCGCCAAGTCCGAGGGTGGCGCCGATGATCAGCGGCGGCGTGATGATCCCCACCAGACCCGCCAGCACATGCTGGAGGGCGCTAAAAAAGGCCGGAAGCGGTGGGATCCGCTGTTCAAGGCCGTAAAGCAGGCCGCTGTGATGTTCGTCAGACATGGTGTTATCCCGTAGCAAAGAGAAGTGCATGGGCTACTGCACAAAGCAGGCCAGAGACGACAAAAGCGCACGAATAAATTTATTAACACTTAAAAATCATAAGCTTAAATTACTCGAATGATGCATCACTTCCCTCCGCTGCTGAACCAGACTTCTGAAACAATAAATTCTTAATGCAACATACAGAAACTTTTGATTCATAAAAAGGCAACCAATGCATCACATTGCACCGAGGTGGTGCGCCATGACCTGTCGCTGTGCCTCTGGCGGGCGGTTTTCCTCTCTTCGGCGAACTGGTACGCAAATTGCTGTAGTCAGTGCCTACATCTGGAGAAGGAGAAAAAAATGAAAGCAATCGTGATTGGCGCGGGCATCGGCGGCTTAAGCGCAGCAGTGGCGCTCAAACAGTCGGGGATCGACTGCGACGTCTATGAGGCGGTGAAAGAGATCAAACCGGTCGGCGCGGCGATTTCCGTATGGCCCAACGGCGTGAAATGCATGGCCCACCTCGGCATGGGCGATATCATGGAAACCTTCGGCGGACCGCTGCGCCGCATGGCGTATCGCGATTTCCGCAGCGGCGAGAACATGACCCAGTTCAGCCTCGCGCCGCTGATCGAACGCACCGGCAGCCGCCCCTGCCCGGTATCCCGCGCAGAGCTGCAGCGGGAAATGCTGGATTTCTGGGGACGGGAGCGCGTGCAGTTCGGCAAACGCGTCACCCGCTGTGAAGAAAACGCCGACGGCGTGACGGTGTGGTTTACCGACGGCAGCAGCGCCAGCGGCGATCTGCTGATTGCCGCCGACGGCAGCCATTCCGCGCTGCGTCCGTGGGTGCTCGGCTTTACCCCGCAGCGCCGCTACGCCGGCTACGTCAACTGGAACGGTCTGGTGGAAATAGATGAAGCGCTGGCGCCCGGCGATCAGTGGACCACCTTTGTCGGCGAAGGCAAGCGCGTCTCGCTGATGCCGGTCTCCGCTGGCCGGTTCTACTTTTTCTTTGATGTGCCGCTGCCGGCGGGTCTGGCGGAGGATCGTGACACCCTGCGCGCTGACCTCAGCCGCTACTTTGCCGGCTGGGCGCCGCCGGTGCAGAAGCTGATCGCCGCCCTTGACCCGCAGACCACCAACCGTATTGAAATCCACGATATCGAACCGTTCAGCCGCCTGGTGCGCGGTCGCGTCGCGCTGCTGGGCGACGCCGGACACAGCACCACCCCGGATATTGGCCAGGGGGGATGTGCGGCGATGGAAGATGCGGTGGTGCTGGGCGCCGTTTTCCGCCAGACCCGCGATATTGACGCCGCCCTGCGCGAGTATGAAGCCCAGCGCTGCGATCGGGTTCGCGATCTGGTGTTGAAGGCGCGCAAGCGCTGCGATATCACCCACGGTAAGGATATGCAGCTCACCGAAGCCTGGTACCAGGAGCTGCGGGAGGAGACCGGCGAACGGATTATCAACGGCATGTGCGACACCATCCTCAGCGGGCCACTGGGCTGACGGTCGCCATGGACTCAATCACGGCGCTCAGCGTCTGAATGGCCATCTGCGCGGGACGCGATAGCTGACGCGAGGGCGCGGTGCACAGCGCCAGGGTCAGCGGCCGCAGCAGCGTACTGCGCAGCGGGATAAAGGCCAGCTGTCCGCGCTGAACCTCGTCCAGCACGTCGAGCAGGCTGAGGAGCGTCACGCCGCTGCCGCGCAGCACCAGCGACTTAATGAGTCGAATATCATTGCAGCTGATGGTATTCTCCGGCGCAAAGTCATGGTGGCGATAGAGGAGCGCCACCCGCTCATGCACGATCAGCGGCGCGCCGGGCACGATGTGCCGCTCCAGGCTGAGCTCGCCCAGAGACAGAGCCTTCGCCCCCGCCAGGGGGTGGTCCGGGCGCATCACAATCCCCACCTCCAGTTCGGCAAAGGCCAGTACGCTGAGTCCGGCCTGCCCCTGCGGATCGAGGATCAGACCGACGTCCAGATCCGCCTGACGCACTTTCTGGCTGACGGTGTGGCTGTCGGCCACCTGCAGATCCAGCTCCAGCCACGGCCAGCTGGCGATGATCTCCGCCAGCGCGGCGGCGAAGCCGCCTTCCGCCAGCGCCTGCACCATGCCGACGCTGACGCTCCCTCGCTTCATCCCCTGCAGCTCATCAAATTTTTGCCGGGTCTGACGAAACTCCTTCTGCCAGCGCAACAGATTGTCATACAGCAGTTCACCCGCAGTGGTCATCCGCAGTCCCTCCGGCAGCCGCTCGAACAGCGGCGTCCCGAAGGCCTCCTCGGCCTGCAGGATCTGGCGGTTAATCGCCGAGGCCGAGATATGCAGCTGCTCGGCGGCCCGGCGCAGGCTGCCGCAGCGAGCCACGGCGATGAAATAGTGTGCAAAACGGGAAAATGGACTCATGGTGCCCCCGTACTCTTTTTTGCAACAGCAGAGTGAATTAATGGTGATGGATGTGAACACCCTAATATGACAACAATAATCTCACAACAATAAAACAATCACCGATGTGAGCAGGAAGAGAAATCATGAAGACAACCACCCCCACGCCCCCCGCCCATTGCACCTTCGATCCGGAAGACTGGCTGCGGCTGGCCCGTTGCTGGCACCCGGTGGCCCGCGCCTGCGATATTGACGGCGCTCCGGTGAAAGCCACCCTGCTGGACGAACAGCTGGTTATCTATCGCATTAAAGGCCGGGTGGTGGTCGCCCGCGACGTCTGCCCGCACCGCGGCGTCCCGCTGACCCTGGGGTTTCATGAAGAAGAAGGCATCGTCTGCCCCTATCATGGCCTGCGCTTTGGCGAGGATGGCCGCTGCAACCGCATCCCCTCCAGTCCGGGGCAACCCATTCCGGCCAAACTGCATCTCACCAGCTTCGCCGTGGAGGAGCGTTACGGGCTGATCTGGACCTGCCTGGCCTGCGATCCGGACAATCCGCCTCCGTTACCGACCATGCCGCACTGGGACGACGCCGGCTTTCAGCGAATCAACTGTCCGGCCTTTGAAGTGAAGGGCTTTGCCGGCCGCCAGGTCGAAGGCTTTCTCGATGTCGCCCACTTCGCGTGGATCCACACCGAGACCTTCGCCGATCCGGACAACCAACAGGTGCCGGACTACACCCCGCAGGAGACGCCGTTCGGCTTTGTTGCCGACTACTGGAGCTCGGTAGGCAATTACCCGGCCAGCTCCGATTTCCGCGCGCCGGAAGGGTTCCAGTGGCTGCGTCACTTTGAAATGCATCTGCCGTTCACCGCCACGCTGACCATCCATTTCCCTGCCGATGCGAAGCTGGTGATCATGAACGCCGCCTCGCCGGTGTCGTCGCGCGTGACACGAATGTTTGCCCCTATCGCCCGCAATTTTGACCTGCATGTGCCGGTGGAAGACGTTCATGCGTTCAACCTGCGGGTGTTTGAGGAGGACCGCCTGATGGTTGAGACCCAGCGCCCGGAGCGGCTGCCGCTGGATCTGACCCTGGAGGCGCATATTCCGGCAGACCGCAGCTCTATCGCCTACCGGCGCGGGCTGAAGAAGATGGGCTTTGGCGATTTCTTTCTGGTATGAGTGGAGGTCTTATGCGCGACATACTCCCGGTGGTGGTCGATGGCCTGTGGCGCCAGGGCGCGAAAAATCTGGCCATTCGTCTGGTGAGCGCCGATGGGCAACCGCTTCCGGCGTGGGCGCCCGGCGCCCATATCGACCTCCATCTCCCCTGCGGGCTGATCCGTCAGTATTCGCTGACCGGCAGCCCGGCCAGACGGGATCACTATCTGCTCTGCGTCGCCCGCGAGGCGCAGTCGCGAGGCGGCTCCCGTTATATTCATGACACCCTGCGTCCGGGGCAGCCCTTGCTGATCTCTGCTCCGCGCAACCACTTTCCCCTGCACGGGGGTGGCCACGTGGTGCTCCTCGCCGCCGGGATCGGCATTACGCCGCTGCTGGCGATGGCCCATGCGCGGGCGGCGTCCGGCGCCAGCTTTACGCTGCACTATTACGTCAGCCGCGCGCAGGAGGCCGCCTTCGCCACCGAGATCGCCAGCCAGCTCACCGGCGGAACCTGCCTGATCCACAGCTCTGCCGACGGGCAGAGTCCGCGCCTGCGGCTGGCGCAGGATCTGGGCGCGCCGGACGCCGACACCCGAGTCTATTTCTGCGGACCGCCGGGGTTTATGGCCCAGGTGCGCGACACAGCGCTGGCGGCCGGCTGGGCGGAAACGCAACTGCACAGCGAAGCGTTCCAGCCGACCGTCCCGACGGCGGCGTCGGCGGAGGACGGCACCTTCACCATCACCCTCGCCTCCACCGGGGAGCGCTGGCCGGTCCCGGGGGACAAAACCATCGCCCGGGTGCTGCAGGAGCATGGCGTTGAGGTGCCGCTCTCCTGCGAGATGGGGATCTGCGGCGCCTGCCTGACGCCGGTGCGGGAGGGAACGGTAGACCACCGGGATACCGTGCAGTCGGAGGCGGAAAAACAGGCCGCGGAGCAGCATATCGCGCTGTGCTGCTCCCGCAGTCTGTCGGCCAATTTAGTTATCGATCTCGCGGGATAAGCGGCCGGTCTCCGGCTGCTCGGCGCTGGCGACCGGTTTCACCCGCACGGCGGTGAAGACCACGACCATCGCGGTCAACAGTAGCAAACCGCTGCCGGTGAAGACGCCGCTGGCGCCATGCAGATCGAACACCGCCCCGCCGCCGGCGGCGCCGGCGCTGATGGCCAGCTGAATAGAGGCCACCAGCAGACCGCCTGCGCTTTCCGCCTCATCCGGCACGGTGGTGGCCAGCCAGGTGGACCAGGCCACCGGCACCAGACCGAAGGCAAATCCCCACAGGGCGACCAGCACCCCGTCGAGCACGGACAGATGGCCAAACGTCACCATCAGCAGCGCCAGGACGCTCATCATCAGCGGCACCAGCGCCAGGGTCAGACGCAGGCTGCGGTTCAGCAGATAGCTCGCGACCGAGGTGCCGATAAAGTTAGCGACACCGAAGCCGAGCAAAATCAGCGAAACGCCTTCAACGCTGGCCTGCGCGACGGTCTCAAGGAACGGTCGCAGGTAGGTGAAGAAGGCAAAATGGCCGCTGAAAATCAGGATCGACGCCAGCATGCCCCCCAGCATACCGGGACGGCGCAGCACCCTGAACAGCGTGGAGAAGGTGCCAACGCTTTCCGGCCGCATGGAGGGCAGCACCCACAGCTGCCAGAGCAGCGCCAGCAGGCTGGGTATCGCGCAGAGAATAAACACGTTGCGCCAGCCGATCAGCTCTCCGAGGTAGCTGCCGAGCGGCGCGGCCACCACCGTGGCGACAGACACCGCGGAAAAAATGATCGCCAGCGCTTTCGGCACATGGGCCGCCGGCACCAGACGCATCGCCGTGGCGGTGGACATCGCCCAGAAACCGCCGATGGCGATCCCCAATAGCAGACGACCGAGCAGGAGAAACGCCAGCGAACCGGCAAAAGCGACCATCAGGCTGGAGACAATCTGCAGCACGGAAAAGAACATCAGCACCCAGCGGCGGTCGATATTGCGGGTGGCGGTGGCGATCAGCAGGCCGGTGACTAACGCCACTAACGCCGTGGCGGTCACCGCCTGCCCGGCCATCCCTTCGCTGACGCCGAGGCTGCTGGCCATCGGCGTTAACAGGCTGGCGGGCAGAAACTCAGCCACGATCAGGCCGAACACCCCGAGGGCCAGGGCATAGACGGCGCGCCAGGCAGGCCTGACGGGTGACAGGCTCGCGTCAGCAGCTATGCAGGAAGTCATATACATCTCTCCAGGTTTATTAACATCCTGGTCATCTTAGGGGCTTACCACTGGACGATATATGATGCATACTCTTCAGTTATTGATTATTCGTCCGGAATTACCATGAGCCAGCCCACTATCGATCTAACCAGCGAACTGCTGCGCGGTATGCGCCTCTCCGGCGTGAATTACCGGCGCATCGAGACCTCCCGCCCGTTTGGCGTCGGTTTTAGCGCCGTGGCGGGCAAAGCCCAGTTCCATTTCATCAGCCGCGGGCCGGTGCTGCTGCGCATGGCCAGCGGGGAACAGTTCACCCTGGAGAGCGGCGACGCGCTGTTTATTCCCAACGGCGACGGGCACGCCCTGCTCTCCGATCCGCAGGCCGCGGTGGTGAATGTGGCGCAGCTGAACAGCGAAACGGTGTGCAGCACGGTAAGTTGCATCAACGCTGGCGGCCAGCCTGACTGCCCGGAGCGCGCCGTGATTTTCAGCGGTTGTATGGACTTTGAACTCGGCGGCATGCAGCCGCTGGTGAAGGCCATGCCCGAAGTGATGCGGGTGAGCTGCCTGCTCAACACCTGGCCGGAGATCCAGCCGCTGCTGGCGGCGATGGAGCGGGAATCGCTCACCCGCCAGGCGGGCTATGCCGGGATCCTCGCCCGACTGGCGGACGTAGTGGCCGCGCTGATTGTCCGCGGCTGGGTGGCCTGCGGGTGCGGTAACGCCACCGGCTGGGTGCAGGTCCTGCGCGATCCCCGGCTGGCGAAAGCGATCTACGCCATGCATCAACGTCCGGGCGTTAACTGGAAAGTGGAAGATCTGGCGCGGGAGGCGGGGCTGTCGCGCTCTCTCTTCGCCGAGCGTTTTCTTGCCGCCACCGGCACCACCCCCGCCCGCTATCTCACCGAGCTACGTATGCGGCTGGCGGTGCAGTACATCACCCACGAAGGCCAGGCGCTGGAAAAAGTCGCCTTCAGCCTCGGGTATCAGTCGCTGGCGGCCTTCAGCCGGGCGTTCAAACGCATCACCGGCCAGCCGCCGGGGGCCCTGCGAGCGACGGTACGCTAGCGTCAGCCGTTATATAAAGCGATACACGCCGTTGCCGACGCGAAAGCGTTGCCCCTTAAGCGCCGGGTTGGCGACGCGAAACACCAGCTCGGTCAGCTGGTTGGCGGGTCCCTGGCGGAAAGTAAACCACTGGCCGCCCGCGTCCAGCCCCTGCTCTCCCTGTGACGGGAAGCCCAGCAGTGCCTGCCAGCGGTCGCGCACCGCCTGCGGATTGTCCACCTCGAACACCGCCTGCTCGAGCACAATGTCGCCCAGCGGATGAGGCACGTCCAGCCCCTGGGCGCGCAGCCGCGCCAGCCGGGTCTCGTCGTCTTCTCCCCACTGCAGCACAAAAGGAAAGACCAGCCCGTCGGTGTCGCCATCGATGGTGAAGATCCGCCAGCGGATGACATTGCCCTGCGGATCGTGGCGCTGGCCATCGACAATCGGTGACACCGCCAGCCCGTTGCGACGCAAGTGGTCATGGGTGGCCTCGATGTCGTCGCTGCGCAGCGCGACGCGAAACAGCGCTTCGTTCTCCGGCAGCAACCGCGCGGCATCCCGCGAGAGCAGAAATCTGTCCGTCGCGGCGCGCAGTTCGTCCGGGTCGGAAATGGCGAGGAATTCGATATAGGTCAGACCAAAATAGCTCAGCGCATTGCGGGTTCCCCACCCCGGATGGCGCCCGCCGACCGCCGCCCGCAGCTGCTGCCCGGCAAAGATTTCAATCGCCGCTTCCGGCTGATTCACAAACTGTACTGCGTGATCCCACTGCAAGGTGGCCATGATCTCTCCCGCGGTTGTGCCTGTTCAGGCGTCTGCGGCAAAAGATAGTGCCGGGGGGAAGGGAATGGCAAACAAGAATTAAATATATCGAAAGCTGGATAAGTGATTTATATCAACGCGGTATGTTGAGTGTGACAGGCTATGAAACGGCGGGCTAACGAATTGCCCGCCGGCGAGATCAGACCGACCCTTCTTTCTCAATCACCAGAATACGCGCCGCCCCCTCGGGATGGGCGACATGCTCGCATCCCACCTCGGCGTAAAAGATATCTCCGGCGTTCAGCATGATCACCTGTTCCTCGCCGTCGACCTTCACATGCATCGCCACCTGACCATCCATCACGGCAAACACCTCCTGACCGTCGTTGATGTGCCAGATATAGGGTTGGTCGGTCCAGTGCAGGCGCACGGTGGTGCCGGAAAAATTGGCAATGTCCAGCGCGCCCCACGCGCGGTCGGCGGTGAAATCTTTACTGCTCCAGCTCTGCATGATGTTGTCCTGTGGTAAGGGTTATTTTTTCTGCCAGTTTGCCCAGGGATCCGCTTTCTCCGCCGGCGCATCGTCGTCGAGCGAAGCCAGATACATCGCCTCCACCTCTTTACGCGCCCACGGCGTCCGGCGGAGAAATTTCAGGCTGGACTTGATGCTGGGATCGCTTTTAAAGCAGTTAATGTTGACCTGGCGGGCCATTTCCGCCCAGCCGTAGCGCGCCACCAGGGCATTGAGCAGCGCTTCCAGCGTCACGCCGTGCAGGGGATCTTTTGAGCTGTGCATGAGGATACATCCGTTCCGCATTGAAAAAGTGCGCCCACCTTACTGACTCTCGGTGACGGGCGCAACGGCTTCAGTTCGCCCTTACGCCTTTATCTATTTAACGCAAAAGCACTGAACCCCGCGCGGACATAAATTAGAAAATAACGTTATTGGTTGCTTATCTGGCCCTGAGGCAAGCTGTGCTCAGCCCCGGACAGAGGAAATCACCATGCGCTGCTGTTGTGCCAGAACCCTGAACCTGAATCGACCCATAACTTATTATCCCGTTTTCGGAGAACACAATGAACGCGACCACCCTGCCGATTCTCGATCTGGCCCGCTACGCGGACCCCGCGGATAAAGCGGCCTTCCTGGCCGACCTGCGTCACGCCGCCCGCGACATCGGCTTCTTTTATCTGATCAACCACGGTGTCGACGATGCGCTTCAATATGAAGTTCAGCGCCAGTCCCAGCGCTTTTTTGCGCTCGATGATGCGCAAAAACAGCAGGTAGCGATGATCCACTCCCCCCATTTTCGCGGCTATAACCGCGCGGCCTCTGAGCTGACGCGCGGCCAGCCTGACTGGCGAGAGCAGTTTGATATCGGCGCCGAACGTCCGGCGCTGACCCTCAGCGACGACGCGCCGCGCTGGCAGCGCCTGCAGGGTCCGAATCTGTGGCCTGCCGCGCTGCCATCGCTAAAACCGGTATTACTTCACTGGCAACAGCAGATGACTCAGGTGGGGATCCGCCTGCTGCGCGCCTTTGCCGAAGCGCTGCAGCTCCCGGAGAATGCCTTTGACCGGCTTTACGGCGACCAACCCAACGAGCATATCAAGCTGATCCGTTATCCCGGCCAGCAGGAGACCCAGAGCAGCCAGGGCGTTGGCGCCCATAAAGATTCCGGTTTTCTCAGCTTCCTGCTGCAGGACGAGCAGAAAGGGCTGCAGGTTGAGGTGGCGCCCGGGCAGTGGATCGACGCCGTACCGCTGGCCGGCAGCTTTGTGGTCAATATTGGCGAACTGCTGGAGCTGGCCACCAACGGCTATCTGCGCGCTACCGTTCACCGGGTGGTGTCACCGCCGGCTCAGCAGCAGCGCCTCTCCATCGCTTTCTTCCTTGGCGCCCAGCTTGACGCGGTGGTGCCGGTTTATACCCTGCCGCCCGAGCTGGCGCGTGAAGCGCGCGGTCCGGACAGCGACCCGCACAATCCGCTGCTGCGCGATGTCGGCTGGAATTATCTCAAGGGCCGTCTGCGTTCCCATCCGGACGTGGCGGAACGCTACTATCAGGACGTTTTTCGCGAACGCGCCGAGCAATTGATCGTTTAACCATAACTAAAAAGGAACACACCATGAAATATGCTGCTTTTAAACTAGCAGGGGTCGCACTGTCTCTTTCTCTGGCATGGACGTCTGCCCAGGCCGCCGCGCTGCGCGTCGCCGCGGACCCGGTTCCCCACGCGGAGATCCTCAACTACATCAAAAAAATCGATCCCAGTCTCGATCTTAAGGTGGTGGAGCTGACCAGCGGGGTCAACGCCAATGAACTGCTGGCCAGTGGCGATGTGGATGCCAACTACTTCCAGCATGTCCCCTACCTGAAGGATCAGGAGAAAGCGCTGGGTAAAACCTTTGCCGTGGCGGCCACGGTTCATATTGAGCCGCTGGGGATCTATTCGCATAAGCATAAAGATTTCTCGTCGCTGCCGGAAAACGCCACGGTGGCGGTGCCGAATAACACCACCAACCTGAGCCGGGCGCTGTTCCTGCTGCAGGCGCAGAAGCTTATTAAGCTGGACCCCAAATTTACCGACCCGGCCACCACCCTGGCGACGCCGAAGGATATTGTTGAGAACCCGAAACACCTGAAGATCCTGGAGATTGAATCGCCGCAGATCCCGCGCTCCCTCGACGATGTCGACCTGGCGGTGATTAACGGTAACTACGCGCTGGAAGCCGGTCTGGTGCCAGCGAAAGATGCCCTGGGGCTGGAAAGCGCCGAGCATAACCCCTACGCCAATATCCTGGTGACCACCCCGGCCCTGGCGAATGACCCGCGTATTAAGGCGCTGGCGAAAGACCTGACGTCGCCGCAGGTGGCGGAGTTTATCCGTAAAAACTACAACGGCTCGGTGATCCCGGTGGCCCCTCAGTCATGATCACCATCGAAGGGCTGAGCAAAACCTACGCCGGAACCGGCCGACCGGCGCTGAACGATATCGCGTTACAGATCCCGAAAGGGGCGATATACGGCATTCTCGGGCGCAGCGGCGCCGGCAAAAGTACGCTCATCCGCTGTCTCAATTTGCTGGAGCGGCCCACCTCGGGCCGCATTCTGGTGAACGGACAGGATATTACTCAGCTGAACAAGGCGGCGCTGCGGGATTATCGCCTGCGCACCGGGATGATTTTCCAGCACTTCAATCTGCTGCATGCCCGTACTGTCGCCGATAACATCGCGGTGCCGCTGGAGATTGCCGGGGTGCCGCGGGCCGCTCGCGAAGCGCGGGTGCGCGAACTGCTGGAGCTGGTGGATCTCAGCGAAAAGGCCGCCGCTTTCCCGTCGCAGCTTTCCGGCGGGCAAAAACAGCGCGTCGGCATCGCCCGGGCGCTGGCCGCCCGACCGGAGGTGCTGCTGTGCGACGAGGCGACCAGCGCTCTGGATCCCGAGACCACCGCCTCGGTGCTGGCTCTGCTGGCGGATATTAACCAGCGGCTCAATCTGACCATTGTGCTGATAACGCACCAGCTGGAGGTGGTGAAAACCATTTGTGACCACGCAGCGCTGCTGGAACAGGGCAAGATTGTCGAGAGCGGCAAACTCGCCGACCTGCTGGTGACCCCATGGTCGCGGCTGCGCCAGTCGTTGCTGCACGACCCGCAGGCTGAACAGGATTTTCTTACCCGTCACGGCGTTCAGGGGAGGCCATTATGCGGAGTAGCATGAGCTGGGAAGATTTGTGGCCGTTATTACTCGACGGTACGCTGGATACGCTCTATATGGTGGGCCTGGCGGCCCTGTTTACCGTGCTGATCGGGCTGCCCACCGGTGTGTTGTTATTTATTTCCCGCGCCAACGGGCTAGCGCCGATGCCGAAACTGAACGCGCTGTTAGGCGCGGTGATCAACATCGGCAGGTCGCTACCGTTTATCGTACTGCTGATCGCCCTGATCCCTTTTACCCGGCTGATCGTCGGCACCACGCTGGGCAGCACCGCCGCCATCGTGCCGGTGACCATCGGCGCCTTTCCGTTCTTTGCCCGCCTGACGGAAAACGCGCTCGACGAGGTGGATTACGGAAGAATCGAAGCCATTCTGTCGATGGGCGGCAACGTCTGGCACGTGATTTTTAAATCCCTGCTGCCAGAAGCCCTGCCGACGCTGCTGGCCGGGATCACGCTGACCATCGTGATGCTGATTGGCTTTTCGTCGATGGCCGGGGTGATCGGCGGCGGCGGACTCGGCGACCTCGCCATCCGCTACGGCTATCAGCGATTCAATAATGAGGTGATGTTTGGCACAGTGCTGATCCTGGTGGCGATGGTTCAGGGCGTGCAGATGGCCGGCGATCGGCTGGTGCGCAGCCTGGCCCACCGCCGTTAGTCGTCAGTCATTAGTTCCAGCCGCTCTCTGCCGCCAGCTGGCGGACCAGACTGGCGGCGTCACACTCGCGGATCAACCCCACCCCCTGCCCGGCCCAGTGGGCGCCATACTCATGGACGCCCTGGGCTTTCGCGGCGGCGGCCAGCGCTTTGCCGATATCATACGCCAGCGGATAATCCGGCACGGCGCTCGTCGGACAGGCTTCCCCCAGCGCGCAGAAGGCATTAGCCAGACAGCGTGCCGGACGCCCGGATATCGCGGAGGTCAGCACCGTACGCCCGTCAAGGCTGTTGTGGATCGCCGCGCGATAGCCGGCGTCGGCGGCCGATTCCGGACACAGTAAAAACGCCGTACCGAGCTGTACGCCCTGCGCCCCCAACTGCATCACGCTAGCGATCCCCGCTCCGTCCATGATGCCCCCGGCGGCCACCACCGGGATGGTTAGTCGACGCCGCAGAAGTTGCACCAGGGTGAAGGTGCTCAGCTGCGCGTCAGGCTCCTGCGGAGCAAAGCTCCCCCGGTGTCCGCCCGCCTCATAGCCCTGAGCGACCACCACGTCGATCCCCTGCTGTTCAATCAGCAGCGCCTCCTGGAGCGAGGTTGCCGTCGCCAGGGTGACAATCCCCTGCTGTCGCAGACGCTGGATCGTCTCACCTTCAGGAAGGCCGAAATGAAAGCTCACCACCGCCGGCGAGTGGTCGAGAAGCAGCTCCAGCATGGCGGTGTGGCCGATAAACGTCTGGTATATCTCCCTAAGCGATGCCGGAGGCGTACTGCCAAAGCGGGTAAAATGGGGGCGCAGCGTCTCTGCCCAGTCCGCTTCACGTGGGGCGTCGCGCCGCGGCGGCGCATGGCAAAATAAATTGACATTGAACGGCCGGTCCGTCAGCTGGCGGGTGGCGACGATCATCGCTTCCGCCTGGGCAACGGTTGCAGCGCCCAGCCCCAGCGAACCCAGCGCCCCGGCATTACTCACCGCAGCAGCCAGCGCGGGGGTGGAGACGCCCGCCATCGGGGCCTGGATCAGGGGGTAGTCAATATCAAGAAGCGAACGCGGTGAATTTTGCATGAGTTCCTCGTAGATGAGTGATGCCGGAGGCTTACCATCTCTTTTAAAGATGATAAGATCAACATCATTATCATATTGAGAATAAAAATATGAACCACAGCACACTGCAGATTTTTATCCAGGTGGCCGACACGCAAAGCGTCACCCTGGCAGCAAAACGGCTTGGCCGCGCCCAGTCTAATATCACCACCCGTATTCAGCAGCTGGAAGAGGAGCTTGCCGTGGAGCTTTTCGTCCGCGGCAACAAAAAAATGGTGCTGTCGCCGGCAGGCGTTCAGTTTCTCAGCTATGCCCGGCGGATCCTGAGCCTGGCGGAGGAGGCAAAGCAGGCTCTGCATCCGACCACACCCGGCGGCAGCCTGCGGCTGGGCGCGATGGAGGCGACCGCCGCCAGCCGTCTGCCGCCGCTGCTTACCCGCTTCCAACAGCAATGCCCGCAGGTAGATGTCACCCTCAGCACCCGGCCGACCCGCCAGTTAGCCGAGGGGGTATTCACCGCCGCCCTCGATGCCGCGCTGGTCTGCCTGCCGCCAGGGCCGGATGGCCAACCGACATGCCCGCCCGGGCTGGAATCTGTCCCGGTGTTTCAGGAAACCCTGATGCTGGTCCGGCCGCAGGGCGCGGGCCCGCTGCGGTTCGCGGCATTTACCAGCGGCTGCAGCTATCGGGCGTTAGGAGAGCGCTGGCTGGCGGAGCAACAGGCGGCCGTCGAGGTGCATGAGGTTAGTTCCTATCACAGCATGCTGGCCTGCGTGGCCTCCGGGCGCTACGTCTGCCTGCTGCCGCAGAGCGTGCTGTCGCTGATGACGCTTCCCGAAAACTGCCTTAGCGAACCGCTGTGCGAGGCGACCACCCAGCTTATCTGGCGTCAGGGGTTCAGCACCTCCGCCCTCAGCGAGTGGCGCATCCTGTTGCAAAGCGCTGCGAACGGCTAAGCTAGAAGAGGATTCAGTGACACACGCGCAGAGGGCGAACCAGAGCTCTTGCCGACAAACGCAGAGGCGTTTTGCCGCTACAGTATCAACCCGAGCGACAACAGCGACAGAATCGCTTTTCGCCACAGGTCGCGGCTGTGACACCGCTTTTTTGCCGGGTGGCGGCTGCGCCTGATCCGGCCTACGCCTTATGGGAGTCAATATGTCGTTCTGCCACATGCGCATCGCCAGACCGGTCAGCGAACTGGAGACCAGCGCCAGCATGTATTGTGCCGGGCTGGGGCTGCAGGAACTTGGCAGCTTTACCGATCATGAAGGATTTAGCGGGATTATGATCGGCTCCGCGGATGCCAGCTGGCATCTGGAATTCACCCACTGCCGCCACCATCCCGTTACCCCCTCGCCAGGAGATGAAGATCTGCTGGTGCTGTACTATCCGCAGCGTCAGGCCTGGGAGGCACAATGCAGCGCCATGGACGCCGCCGGGTTTCTGCGCGTCACGGCGTTCAACCCCTACTGGGAGGTCAACGGCGTCACTTTCGTCGACCGCGACGGCTATCGCACCGTGCTGCAAAACCGCGCCTGGGGCGTGGTGGGCGATGAGTCGCATGTGGCGGCGAGCTGACGATGATCGGGGCTGGCGTCAACCGCTGCAAAAGCAATTATTTACCTTCGGACAGACAACGTTCCCGTCGGTTACCGATAAAACGCCTTCCCGACTCGCCAGCCTTCTCGCGGCGCGCTATGCTAAACATCCCTATGTATTAACCCTTTATCCCTATGAGCACTTCCGTCAGCACCACACAGCTTAATTTGCGCATCATTTCGATCGTTGTTTTTACCTGTATCTGCTATCTCTCGATTGGTCTGCCACTGGCCGTTCTACCGGGTTATATTCACTATCAGCTGGGCTACAGCACCTTTGTCGCCGGTATTGTGATCAGTCTGCAGTACATCTCCACGCTAATAAGCCGGCCGCACGCCGGGCGCTATACCGATATCTGGGGGCCGAAAAGAGTGGTTAGCCTCGGGATCGTCTGCTGTCTGCTTAGCGGCGCCTTCACGCTGCTGGCGGTAATGTTGCAGACGATGCCCATGCTGGCGATTGCCGCGCTGTTGGCGGGCCGGGTATTTCTTGGCGTCGGCGAGAGCTTTACCGCCACCGGAGCCACCCTCTGGGGGATCAAAACCGTCGGCGCGATCCATACGTCGCGGGTGATCTCGTGGAACGGCGTGGCGACCTATGTGGCGATGGCGGTGGGCGCGCCGCTGGGGGTCACTCTTAACCACTATTTCGGCATCAGCGGCTTTGCCACGGTGGTGGTGATGGTCGCCGCCATCGGCCTGCTGTTCGCCCGCACGCGGCAAGACGTCAGCGTGACCGCCGGTGTCAGAGCGCCCTTTCACGCGGTGGTGCGCAAAATCTGGCCTTATGGCCTGGGGCTGGCCTTTGGCACCGTCGGTTTCGGCGTTATCGCCACCTTTATCACCCTTTACTTTGCCGCGCACAGCTGGCAGGGCGCCGCGTTTACCCTCTCGCTGTTCAGCGTCGGTTTTATCTGTGTTCGCCTGGTGCTGGGGAATACCATCACCCGCTACGGCGGAGTCCCGGTCTCCCTGGCCTGCTTCGTCATCGAATGTCTCGGTCTGCTGCTTATCTGGCTGGCGCCGTCAGCCTGGGTGGCGGGCATCGGCGCCTTCCTCACCGGCTCGGGTTTTTCGCTGGTCTTCCCGGCGTTGGGGGTTGAGGCGGTAAAACAGGTGGAAGAGCAAAACCAGGGGACCGCCCTCGGCACCTACTCGGCGTTCCTTGACCTCGCGCTGGGGCTGACCGGGCCGCTGGCCGGCTGGGTCGCCGGCTACTACGATCTCGCCACCCTGTATCTGCTGGCGGCGATCGTCGTCGTGTTCGCTTTCCTGCTGATTTTACGCGTACATCTGCAACAGCGGGCAGCGGTCAGGACGTAGCCAGGCCCGGCTCGCGGATCGCCGCGGGCTGCCGACACCGGCAAAAAACGAATCGGCAATTGACGACGATTCGGCTTCCGTGCCAACATCCCCCTCAGCGTCTGGCGACAGATGCAAGGACGGTGGCGGAAAACAACAGAGATCGCGCAACGATCCAGCCCGCCGCCGTAGTCCAATCCGAATCACTGACCCACACGGTGAATTCCTGATTCTGGCGGGAAACACAGACATGCACCAAAGTTTTAATCAGCGCGTTCATTTCTATTACTGCGTCCTGGTCGCGCTGAAGATGCACGGAAAGTCGAAAAAGTCGGGCGGTATCCGTGGAAAGAACAACTTTCTACTGAAATGGCTGCGCCGGGCGCAGGATAACAACATTTTCCATCCCGATATCACCAGTGAAATCGAATGGCTGCGCGGGAAGATTATTCAGGCCGGCTACGATACCGATCTCGAGCCGATGCTGGATTTTGTTTACGCCACCGCCAGCCGCGCCGAAGCGCTGAAGAACGCCGAATAAGCCACTGCGCCCGCTGCGGGCGCAGATGCTGACCAATCCGCTTCCCCTCACAATGTGCCCATACCGCACGCGATAGCCTGCTGATGCCATTTTATCTGTGACAGTGTCACGCTGCCAGGTGCTGCAGGGGATCATTTCCCCTGACAGGCGGCCCTGGGCGTTCTATGCTTTGCCCTGTCTCCCTCACACAGGACAACGCCCGATGGCTGACTGGAATCCTTCGCTGTATCTGCAGTTTGACGCTGAGCGCACCCGCCCGGCGGCTGACCTGCTTTCCCGTATCGCTCACCTGCAGGTTGAGAGCGTCGTTGACCTCGGCTGCGGGCCGGGCAACAGTACCCGCCTGCTGCGTGCCGCCTGGCCGCTGGCGGCGATCGTCGGTATCGATAACTCCCCGGCCATGCTGGACCAGGCGGCGCGGGCCTTACCCGACTGTGAGTTCATCGAGGCCGATATCGCCAGCTGGCGGCCTGCGCAACCGCCAGACGTGATCTATGCCAACGCCTCGCTGCAGTGGCTGGCGGATCATGAGACGCTGTTTCCGCATCTGGTGAATCAGCTGGCGGATAACGGTACGCTGGCGGTGCAGATGCCGGATAACTGGCAGGAGCCCTCCCATACTCTGATGCGTCAGGTCGCCGGCGAGCTGGGATTGCCGGACCGCGGCCGCCAGCCCCTGCTTCCGCCGGACGCCTGGTACGATCTGCTCACCCGTCAGGGCTGTGAAGTTGATATCTGGCGCACCACCTATCTTCATCCGCTCGCTTCTCATCAGGCGATAGTCGACTGGCTGCAGGGCACCGGATTGCGACCTTATCTGACGGACCTCGATGAGCAGGCCAAAAGCGCCTTTCTGACCCGCTATTTGGCATTGTTGGCCGACCACTATCCGTTACAGTGTAACGGAATGGTGCTTCTGCGCTTTCCACGTCTGTTTATCGTGGCGCGAAAAATAGCCGCCTGAGGGTTGCCTTGAGCGTGGAGTAAAACATAACCAATACATAAGCAAGTCGAGCCAGCAAACATTCCTGTTTTTCAGGATCAATTATCCTGAACATTGCGATATTCAACACATTCCTCAGCGTGCGACAGTGACGACCACTTCAACCTGTAACGGGAGTCACCATGGATACCACCCCTGTCGATCGCCACACGCTGGCTGCCATTGCGCCAAAACTGGCAGAACTGACCGAAACGGTGCTGTTTGGCGATATCTGGGCGCGCAGCGAGCTGTCGCCCCGGGAACGCAGCTTAATCACCCTCTCCGCCCTGACGGCGCTGGGCAAAACCGAGCAACTGCCCTGGCATATCGCCTACGGCTATCAAAATGGCCTGAGCCAGGAGGAAATTGTCGAATTATTTACCCACCTGGCGTTCTACGCCGGCTGGCCGGCGGCGGCCAGCGCCCTGACCTGCCTGAACGCGCAGGAGGCGCCATGCCTCTGACCCGAATTTCGCTTGGTACGGCATGGCGTCCCGCGGAGTTTGCTCAGCTGTCGGCGCTATTCCATGAGTGTCTGGTGGCGGAGTTTGCCGTGCCGCCGGCGGACAAATTTCAGTTTATCGAGCAGACCGCCGACGGGCAGCGCATTTACGACCCGCATTATCTTAGCGGCGGTCGCAGCGACCGCTTCGTGCTGTTTCATATTTTCGCCGGAAAACCGCGCCGCCGGGCGCAAAAACAGGGGCTCTATCGTCGGCTCTGCGCGCGGTTAGCCGATGAGATGGCGGTCAGCCCGCAGGACGTGATGGTGGTGATCCAGTTTAACCAGCTGGAGGACTGGAGTTTTAGCGCCGGCAAAATGGCGGGTGAATAAGTCAGGCGGCGCCTGCAAGGGCGCCGCGATTCAGGCTATTTAGTTGCTACCAGGCGAGATGATGCACCAGTGACAGATCCCAGGCCGTCGCCAATAGCGAAAGAAACATTATCAGATTGACCACTGTTTCGAGACGTTTTTCCATCGTTGCTTCTCCTGAGCCTGTTTCCCCTGTTATAGCGGGAAAAGCTTAACAGCATCTTATCGCTTCAGGAGTCAAGGGTGATCCTGTAGCGTACATAATCGTCAGCTGGGGTGAATTCATCATACAGGTGGCGGGCGGGATTATCACGGCGAGTATGCCAGTACAGACGTGACCAGCCTTGATCAGCCCCTTCGGTTTGCAGCGACTTAATCAGCGTTCTGGCAATGCCTTGTCCGCGGAAAGCTGGATCGACGAACAGATCCTCCAGATAGCAGATTGGCGTGGTGACCCAGGTGCCTTCGTGCAGAATGCAGATAGCGAATCCCACCACCGTATCATTCACCACTGCGACCCTGCCCAGCACGGGTGAGTTCACGTCCAGCATCCGCTGCCAGGTGCATTCGGTCACCTCTTCCGGCTGCGGACTGCCGTAGAAGTGGGTATAGCCTTCCCAGAGCTGAAGCCATTCGGCTTTGTCATGCGGCCGTACTTCCCGGATATCGATGACCATGCGAGTTTCCTTACAGATGAATGAATTAGCCTGCGAACATTGGCAGGAACCAGGTATTAAGGCCATTATTTTCCTGCGCAGATATTTGTTCAAGCGGCTTAACCATAATTCCCGCCTGCGCAGGGCGATTTGGCACTAAAAAGCCTTTTGCAGCGGGGCTGCTGACCGGCTCTATCGGGACAATAAAAAAGTATGTTGTAACTAATTTGAGTGCCAATAAACCCGGCCGCAGCCGGGTGAAGAGACTCCGCTATCAGCAGAGAGGCCTGACGGCGTCGCGCATTCCGCGGGTCAGAATAGCGTCAAGGTCAGCGGCGACCTGATCCACCAGTCCGGGGATCTGGCTTAGATCCTGCTCCCAGTGGGACTCCACGCTGAGCACAGCGGAAACCAGCTCGCGGGTGCTTATCTGACCGTCGCGATGGCGGGCCCAGAGCGTCTGGTAGCGCGTCAGCCAGTCAGCATCATCCTGTACCGGATAGCTTGTCCCCTCCCGCTCTCCTCGGTAGAAGGCGATCAGCGCCGCCAGCGCGAAGGTCAGGCGCGGCGGCAGCGTGCCATGCGCCTTCTGCCCTGCCAGCAGCTGCGGCAGAATACGGGTGCGGTACTTGGTCATGCCGTTGAGGGCGATCGAGAGCAGCTGATGTTTGATATAGGGATTGCGGAAGCGCCCGGTCACGGCGCTGGCGAATGACACCAGCTCATCGCGCGGCAGGTCCAGCACCGGAATAATCTCGTCATAAATCGCTTTTTCGACAAACGCGCAAATCTCCGCGTCGTTCATCGCTTCGCCGACGGTGTCGATTCCAGCCTGGAAGGCCACCGGCACCAGGGCGGTGTGCGCCCCGTTAAGGATCGCCACTTTGCGCTCTTTATAGGGCTTGATATCGTCGACGATACGCACATTCAGCGGCAGCTTATCGAGACGCAGCTCGCTGGCCAGCGAAGCGGGCCCCTGGATAACAAACAGATAGAAGTGCTCAGCGGTATCGAGGAAAGCGTCTTGATAGCCGGTTTGCGCCTCCAGAGCCGCCACTTCATCGCGCGGATAGCCGGTCACAATGCGATCCACCAGGGTGGAACAGAAGGTGTTCGCCGAGGTGAGCCAGTTGATAAAGTCCTGCGGCAGCTGCCACTCGGCGGCATAGCGCAGGACCAGGGCCTGCAGCGCCTCACCGTTATAATCGATCAATTCGCAGGGGATAATCACCCATCCCTTATCGGCTGCGCCGGCGAAATGCTGGTAACGCTCAAACAGCAGGCGGGTTAGTTTCGCCGGATAGCTGACCGGCGGCGCGTCGTCAAACCGATCCCCGGCATGGTAGCTGATGCCTGCCTCGGTGGTATTGGAGAAGACAAACCGTATCTCCGGGTTATGCGCCAGTCGTAAAAAAGCGTCGTAGTCAGCGTAAGCGCTGATTTCGCGGTTGACCGATCGGATCAACCGCGCGTCGCTAACCGCTTCGCCCTGCTCGTTGAGACCACGGATAATGGTGGTATAGAGGCCGTCCTGGGTGTTCAGCGACGGTGGAAAATCCGTGTCAATGGGGCGAACGACCACGATGCCCGCATTCAGGTCGGTATGCTCGTTGAGCAGGTCGAGCTGCCAGTCAACGAATGCGCGCAGAAAGTTGCCTTCACCAAACTGGACGATACGGTCAGGGTACTGCGCGCCGGGGAAATCACGACGGTTTAATGTTTTCACAATGGGTTCCCTCTAATAGTAGTCATACAACCTGAGTAATTGGTCCAATAAGTTATCAGGTTTTACGACCACTGAAACCCTGTTTTGATCAAAGCATTCTGCAATAGCGGCCGTCAGGGCAGAAACTTATAGAACAGCGAGGTGGCAGTCATCTTGCCGTCTGGCATCAGCGCATAGCGCGGAATTTCCCCCACTTTTTCCCAGCCGCAGCGAACATAGAACTGCTCCGCCCCGCTGCCGGTCGCCGTGTCCAGCACCAGCACTGTCTTCCCTTCCCGGCGAGCGGTTTGCTCCAGCTCCGCCATCAGCGCGTTGGCAATACCCTGGCGGCGGGCATTTTGGTGAACCAAAAGTTTGGCGACATCCGCACGATGCGGCTGATTTTCCGGCTGGCTGATAATCAGCTGCACGGTGCCGACGGGGCGCGCGTCAGCGTCAAGGGCGGCCAGCACGATGCGCTCCCCGGCCGCCACACTGTCAGCGGTACGTTGCCAGAAGGTCGTCGCGGTTTGCAGACTGAAAGGCAGCATAAAGCTCACCGAGGCGCCGCCGTTAACGCAGCTGGCCAGGATATCGCTTAATGCCGGAAGATGATGAAAAATATCGTCACGCGACAGCGTGCGCAGTGAAAAGGATGTGGTCATAAGAGCTCCCTGTTATCGACCACATCACTATGTTTTTAACCAAAAATTAACACAAGAGAGATCCTGATAGGATTTTCTTATGGCGCGCTTTCGGTGAGCGCCGGCATACAGATGCGGTTACGGCCGGTCTGTTTGGCTTTGACCATTTCATCATCCGCCGCCAGCAGCAGCTGGTTAAACAGTTCGGTAATGCGGGCTTGGCCCACCTCGCGGGTCTCCAGTCCCATACTGATGGTCAGATGGATCGGGTTCTGACCGAGGCCGAAGGGTTGCGACTCCACACCGTGGCGGATCTTCTCCGCCAGCACATAGCCCTGCTGAGCGCTGTCGACGACGGCGGCCACCGCAAACTCCTCGCCGCCGATACGGGCAACCATCCCCTGCTCGCCCACCAGGTGTCGAACCTGCTGGGCAAACTGGGTCAGCACGCAATCGCCGCCTTCATGGCCCAGAGCATCATTCACTCGCTTGAAGCCATCGATATCCAGCACCATCACCGTCAGCAGCTTATCCGCCGGCAGCGCCTGGCGCTTCAGCGCCTCGCTCAGCCCGGAACGGGAATAGACGCGGGTCTGGAAATCAAAATCAGCGCGCAGGGCCAGCTGCTTCACCAGCATGTTAATCGCCTCGACGCTGGAGGCGACGATCACCGGGCTTATCAGCATAGCCGCGATCCCCAGGCGGGTGGAGAACAGCTGCCACGGCTGCATTCGCGTATCCGGCGAAAAGTGAATTAACGAGTTGGCCACCAGCAGTATCTCGCCGATGCCGGTGAGAAAGGTCAACAGGCAGGTCAGCGGCAGCGGATAGCGCACGGCGCACCAGATCAGGGCCGGTAACGGGAAGGTAATGCTGCCGGCGCCGCCCACCGCCACGCCGAGAGCAATCGACAGCACCAGCGCCAGCGCTGGCAGCAGCTGGCGAAAGCGAAAACCGCTTAACGCGGATGGCAGCGTCAGGGTCAGAATAAACGGCAGGATAAGCACCGCCGTCGAGAACTGCTCGCTAAACCAGTCCGCCAGCTGGGGGATAAAGGTGGCGCGCTCGACGTCCACCGACCCCAGCGCGCCGACCGCTGCGCACAGCAACGCGGCTAACAGACAGAAACAGAATAAATTAAGCGCGTTAATCGGGCCTGGCATGGAATCGGCGCGTCGTTTATCCCACAGCACCAGCTGTGCCAGGGTCACAATAAAGACAATATTGGAGAAGTTAATCAGCAATGAGGCAAAGCCCATTCCCCAGCGCGAGGTTAATCCGTCATAGACCAGCATTGCCGCAAAGCAGACGGCATAAAAATAGCTGCGATTAAGCCATACGTAGCGCGCAAAAATCCCGGCCATCACGGCGTTGAGCGGCCAGAAGAAAGAGAGCTCCTGCACCAGACGCAGCATGGCGCCCAGAAAATGCAGCAGTAGCGTTAACGTAAATAAGACCAGTGCATCGCGCACGGGTTGTTCTTCACGAAACAGTGTAAATGACCGAATCGACAGTGAAGACATTCAGTAATTATCCGTCTAATTGTTTCAGGCAATTATTATGTTAATAGTTAGTTAGCGGATTATCATAACATGAGAATATTTATCAGGCATACTCCGGCGCCGATCAAATGCAAATTAGCGCACAGACGGCGCGTTCATCTGCAGCACCAGCCAGCGGTGGATCACCTGCACAATATAGCGCTGTTCCTGCTCGCTCAGCGCGCGGCCGTGGGGAATGGCGTGCCATTTTTCCAGGCAGCCGCGACAGCAGGTGGCGGTCGCGTGCTGGGCGATAAACACCGGGTGACCGCGCATCGGCGTCTGCTTGCCATCATTGGCCGGCGCGGCGGATGCCAGCCGCTGGCGAATGAAATCGGCGGCGTGCTGGTCGATGACCTCCGGTCCCTTATCGAGACAATATTGCCGCTCTTTCATCCCCAGCCGGAAGCGCGAACGAAACGTCGAGCGCGCCAGACGAGCAAACAACCGATCCTGATCGACCATCAGAACACCGACCTCCCCAGCCGCTGAGTCAGTTTCTCCAGCAGCGCCACCCCGGCCAGCGAGTTACCCGCCTCGTCAAGCTCCGGGCTCCACACCGCGATCGCCATCTCCTGCGGCACGATCGCCACAATTCCGCCGCCGACGCCCGATTTCGCCGGCAGCCCCACGCGCCAGGCGAACTCGCCGGCGTTCTGGTACATGCCGCTGGTCATCATCAGGGCATTCACCTGACGGGACTGAATAGGCGCGATAACCGGCTTTTCCAGGTGCGGGGCGATGCCGCGGTCGGCGAGGAAGAGAAAGGTTCGCGCCAGCTCGACGCAGCTCATCTCCAGCGAACAGTAATGAAAATAGTTCTGCAGCACGGTGGTGACGTCGTTATGGAAGTTGCCGAAGGATTTCATCAGCCAGGCGATAGCGGCGTTGCGTGCCGAATGTTCAAACTCAGAGCGGGCCACCAGTGGATCGTAGGCGATATCGGCCACGCCGCTGAGGCGGCGGACTATCTCCAGCATCCGCTGACGCGGCGCGCTGAGCCGGCTCTGCAGCATGTCGCAAACCACCAGCGCCCCGGCGTTGATAAACGGGTTGCGCGGTTTACCCTGCTCGATCTCCAGCTGCAGCAGCGAGTTAAACGGCTGGCCAGAGGGATCTTTCCCCACCCGCTGCCAGATCTCTTCTTCCTGATAGTGGTTCATGGCCACCACCAGACTCAATACTTTGGAGATCGACTGGATGGAGAATCGTTCATGCGCATCGCCGGCGGCAAAATGTTGCCCGTCCACTGTACTGATAGCGATGCCAAGCTTGTCGCCGCTGACGCTGGCCAGCGCCGGAATATAATCCGCCACTTTACCGCGGCCAATCAGCGGCCTGATTTCTGCCAGAATGGCTTCCAGCATTGCGTTATTGATCACCGTCGCCACACGCGGCTCCTTGCCCACCGTCGAATTTTGGTGGGCGAGTATAGCAGACGAGAACGACGGTCGTCAGGGACAAACGCAGATTAGCGACGGTCTTTCCAGACGGTCTGCGCATTGCAGAACTCGTGCAGACCAAAATGCGACAGTTCACGACCAAAACCGCTCTTCTTCACGCCGCCGAAAGCCACCCGGGCGTCGCTGGCGCAGTAGCCGTTAAGGAAGACGCCGCCACACTCCAGCTCGCGGGCAAAGCGCTGAGCCTGCGCCTCGTCGGTGGTGTAGACCGTTGCTGACAGGCCAAATTCGCTGTCGTTGGCGAGGGCCAGCGCGTGGTCCGCATCTCGGGCGGTGGTCAGGGTCGCCACCGGACCAAACAGTTCCTGGCGGAAGCCGGTCATTCCGGCGGTGACGTTGCCCAGGACCGTGGGCGCGTAGTAATTGCCCGCCCCTTCGATTTTCTCCGCCCCCAGCAGCAGGGTCGCGCCTTCATCGAGGGTCGCCGTGACCTGCTGGTGCAGTTCATCGCGCAGATCGAATCGCGCCATCGGCCCGACGTAATTCTGCTCGTCGCGCGGATCGCCCATCTTCAGCGCCGCGACGGCGTCGACAAATTTGCGGGTGAAGGCTTCGGCTATGCCGGCTTCGAGGATAAAGCGTTTCGACGCGGCGCACACCTGGCCGCTGTTCTGATACCGGCCGGTGACGGCGGCCTTTACCGCTTCATCCAGATCGGCGTCGTTCAGGACGATAAAGGGATCGGATCCCCCAAGCTCGAGCACGCATTTCTTCAGCGCTGCGCCCGCCTGAGCGCCAATCGCTTTTCCGGCGCGGACGCTGCCGGTGACGGTCACCGCCGCGATGCGGTCGTCATTGATAATCTGCGAAACGCCGTCATTGGTGGCATTGACCCAGCCAAAAACCCCCTCCGGCAGGCCGGCGGCGGCAAAAATTTCGCCCAGCAGACGGGCGCTGCCCATTACGTTAGGGGCATGCTTCAGCAGGTAGCTGTTGCCGGCCAGCAGGATCGGCACCGCGCCGCGCAGCACCTGCCAGACCGGGAAATTCCACGGCATCACCGCCAGAATAGCTCCCAGCGGACGATATTCGATCACCGCCTGGTTATTTTCCACCAGGGTGGCTTCGGTCGCCAGCATCGCCGGGCCATGTTCGGCATACCAGTCGCAGAGGTTGGCGGATTTCGCCACCTCGCCGCGAGCCTGAGCAATCGGTTTGCCCATCTCGAGAGTGATCGTCTGGGCCACCTCTTCACCGCGAGCGCGCAGCTCGGCCCCGATGCGGCGCAGCGCGTCGGCGCGTGCGGCGAGCGGCGTCTGACGCCACTGGCGATAACCCGCCGCGGCGAGAGCGATAGCCGCGTCGACCTCGCGTTCGCTGGCCCACGGCAGCGAGGAGACCACCTCACCGGTAGTCGGGTTGACGGAGACGGCGTGCGTTGCAGATAAATTCATCGTTATTCTCTCTCTCGTTGCTTGCGAAGTGAGCGTATTCTGGCTTACCTTTCCATTCATTGAAAATGAATAATATTAAGCAACGCATTCACAAAAGAAGAATGGTATGGACCTGACTCAACTTGAGATGTTTAACGCTGTCGCCAGCACCGGCAGCATCACCCAGGCGGCGCAAAAAGTGCATCGTGTGCCGTCCAACCTCACCACCCGCATCCGTCAGCTGGAGGCTGATCTTGGCGTTGAGCTGTTTATTCGCGAGAACCAGCGGCTGCGCCTCTCCCCCGCAGGCCACAGCTTTTTACGCTACAGCCAGCAGATCCTCGCCCTGGTTGACGAGGCGCGAATGGTGGTGGCGGGCGACGAACCCCAGGGGCTGTTCTCTCTCGGTTCGCTGGAGAGCACCGCGGCGGTGCGGATCCCCACCACCCTGGCCCACTTTAATCAGCGTTACCCGAAAATTCATCTCGCCCTCTCCACCGGCCCCTCCGGGACGATGATCGACGGCGTGCTGGAGGGAGCCCTGAGCGCCGCGTTCGTTGATGGACCGCTGGTGCATCCAGGCCTGGAGGGGCTGCCGGTGTTCCCTGAAGAGATGATGATCGTCGCCCCCTACGGCCACGCGCCCATCGCCCGCGCCAGCGAAGTGAACGGGGCAAATGTCTACGCTTTTCGCGCCAACTGTTCCTACCGCCGGCATTTTGAGAGCTGGTTCCATGCCGACAGAGCGACCCCGGGCAGGATCCACGAGATGGAGTCTTACCACGGGATGCTGGCCTGCGTGATCGCCGGCGCGGGCCTGGCGTTGATCCCGCGCAGTATGCTGGAAAGTATGCCCGGCCATCAGCAGGTATCCGCCTGGCCGCTGGCGGAAGAGTGGCGCTGGCTCACCACCTGGCTGGTGTGGCGCCGGGGCGCCAAAACCCGCCAGCTGGAGGCGTTTATAGCGCTGCTGAACGAAGATCGGCGAACAGCGGTTTCTCCATAAACACGCTGAGCGGATCGGGCTGGTAAGGGGCAAACGCGCAGCGGGTCTGATAGCCGTTGCGCGTATAGAGGGTGATGGCCGCATGCTGATGGATGCCGGTCTCCAGGCGCAGAGTATGGCAGTCGCGCTGCCGCGCTTTCTCCTCCAGGGCCGCCAGCAGCTTTTCTCCCAGCTGCTGTCCGCGGTGCTGCGGATCGATATAGACCCGCTTCATCTCGCCAAAACCTTCAGCGCTGAGGACGATAGCCCCGCAGCCAACGGCTTCGCCCTGCGGACTGCGAATCGCCAGGGCGATCACTGTCTCTGGCGGCAGCTGGCCGAGGTCCAGCAGATGGTTGCTCTCTGCCGGGTAGAGTGTCTCCTGCCAGGCGTCGAGGGCGGCAATCAGGGCGGTAAATTCGGCGTCGGTGGGGGCGATGTCGGTAACGGTATACATAGGTGAGCTCCTTTTTTTACGCCACTGTAGCGCGCTTCAGGACGGTTTCCGCCATAGCATTAACTTATATTGCCGCTAACCACTTGCGCTAACTCACTGAAACACAGTAATTTTATCCCCTGCCGTTCGTTTTTGAGAGCTGAATATGCACACCAAAGCCCGTAAAGTGATGATTATTGGCGCCGGCAACGTCGGCGCGTCGGCGGCCTACGCGCTGCTCAATCAGAGTATCTGCGAGGAGCTGATCCTCGTCGACATTAACCAACAGCGCGCCGAGGCCCACGCTCAGGACCTGAGCGATGCCGCGGCCTATCGGCCGGGGATGATGACCATCTCTACCCGCGAGGCCAGCGACTGCGCTGATGTCGACATCGCGGTGATCACCGTCTCCGGCGGCGCGCTGCGTCCAGGCCAGAGCCGACTGGATGAACTGACCACCACCGCGAAGATAGTGAAGCGCATCGTGCCAACGATGATGGCCAATGGGTTTAACGGCATCTTTCTGGTGGCCACGAACCCCTGCGACATCATCACCTGGCAGGTATGGCAGCTATCCGGCCTGCCGCGCAGCCAGGTGCTGGGCACCGGCGTCTGGCTGGATACCACCCGCCTGCGCCGTCTGCTGGCGCAGGAGCTGAACATTGGCGCCCAGAGCATCGACGCTTTTATCCTCGGCGAGCACGGCGACACTCAGTTTCCGGTTTGGTCGCACTCCTCGGTATATGGCTCGCCGATAGCCGACCTCTACCAGCAGCGCACCGGCCGGCCGCTCGACCGCGAGGCGATGGCCGACAAAGTGCGTAAGCTGGGGTTTGAGATCTACGCCGGTAAAGGCTGTACGGAATATGGTGTGGCAGGCACCATCGCCGAGATCTGCCGTAATATTTTTACCGGCAGCCACCGCGCGCTGGCGGTCTCCTGCATTCTTGACGGTGAGTACGGGGTCTGCGGCGCGGCGGCTGGGGTGCCGGCGGTGCTGGCCCAGGGGGGCGTGGAGCAGATTATCGAACTGCGGCTGGCCGACGAAGAGCAGGCGAAGTTCAGCCAGTCGATTGCGGTAATCAAAGCCAATATCGCGCGTCTGCCCTGATGGCAGACGGCGACGTCTGGTTCAGTCGGCAATGATCAGCTGTGGGGAAAGGGTCACCAGCGCCTCGCGGGTCGCTTCCGGCAGGTGGCTGTCGGTAACGATATCGGTCAACGACTCCAGCGGGGCAATATTGAACAGTGACCAGGCACCGTATTTCGAGCTGTCCGCCAGCAGGATGCGCCGGCGAGCATTGGCCATCAGATCGCGCTTCAGGGCGGCCTTCTCTTCCGTCGGGGCGGTGATCCCTTTCTCAAGGTCCCAGCCGTTGCAACTGACGAAGGCGAGATCGGGCCAGATGGCCTGCAGCAGGCGGCGGCCGTGATCGCCAATGCACGACTGGCTGCTGTCATCGATGCGGCCGCCGATAATCGTCACTTCAATCTGCTTAAACTCCGACAAAAACAGGGCGATATGTAAATCGCTGGTGATCACCCGCAGCGGCAGATGGGTGATCTGCCGCGCCAGTTCAATCATGGTGGTGCCGGCATCAAGCACAATGGCGTCGCCGGCTTTCACCAGCGCTGCCGCCGCGCTGGCGATCGCCTGCTTTTCCAGCGGGCTGCGCTGGGCTTTCTCCAGCGTCGTCGGCTGGGCAGGAATAAACCGGTTTAACGTCACCCCGCCATGCGTGCGGCTGATCACCCCTTCCTGATCGAGTTTGATCAGGTCACGGCGAATGGTGGCCGGCGAGGCGTTGGTCGCCGCCACCAGCTGGTCGACTGTCACCAGATTATGGCTTTTCAGGAAGTCCATAATCTGCTCTAACCGGTTATATCCCTTCATGTTATTCCTGCGCGATGTGCATGGCGAGCTCAATGGAGGTTGCCATGCTCTCAGACTTCGCTTTACCTGTCCAGGCAATATCAAACGCGGTGCCATGATCCGCAGAGGTGCGGATAAACGGCAGCCCGGCGGTGATATTCACCCCATCATAGAATCCCAGCAGCTTCAGCGGGATGTGCCCCTGGTCGTGATACATCGCCACCACCATGTCGTACATCCCCTCATGACACTGCATAAACACCGTATCCGGCGGACAGGGGCCGGTCACCTCCACGCCCTGCGCCCGCATGGCGGCCACTGCGGGGGCGACGATGCGGATCTCTTCATCGCCAAACAGGCCGTTCTCCCCGGCGTGCGGGTTGACGCCTGCGACCGCAATACGCGGACGCGGATAGCCGACGCGGCGCAAAAACCGATCCGCCACGCCAATCACCGTCTCAATCCGCGGCTGGTTGAGGGTATCGAGGAACTGGCGCAAGGAAATATGGGTAGTGATATGGATAACTTTAAGTTTCTCGGTATACAGCACCATGGCGTAATCTGTAGTCTGCGTCAGGTGGGCCAGCAGTTCGGTATGGCCGGGATAAGCGTGCCCGGCGAGATGCAGCGCCTCTTTATTTAGCGGTGCGGTAGCGATGGCCGCGACCGCGCCCTCCAGTGCGAGGGCGGTCGCCCGTCTGATGCAACGAAATGCCAGATCGCCCGCCTGAGCCTGGACTTCGCCAGGACGCAGCCCCTGCGGATCGCTGAGCGGTTCATCGATAACGTTAATCGTCGCCGGGGTAAATACTGCTTCGGCGGGATTGTCGATGATGCGCAGCTCCACCCGCGGCGTGATATTCAGCGCCAGGATCCGCCGCAGCGTCTGCGCGCAGCCTACCACCACCACCGGCGCGCCGCTCAGCGCCCCCTCGGCGAGGGATTTAATAATAATCTCCGGACCAATACCTGCCGGGTCGCCCATTGTGACTGCAATCATTTTAGACACTCAGTTTCTCCTCAATAAAATTCACAACATGTAACAGCGTGGTGTCGGTGCCGAATCCTCCGGCTTTGGTCATCACCGGCCGCGACCAGCGGCCACCGAGAAAATGTCCGTAAGGAACGCAGGCCGCCACCCGGCCACGGATCTGGAAACCGCTGGCACCCAGCGCGTGCGCGACGGCGATGGCTACATCACCACCGGAAAGATACAGCGCGCCCGGAGGGCACTGCGCCACCGCCTGCGCCGTGACGTCGGCAAGCCAGGCGCAGATGCGCTCCCCGTAGGCCGCGCGGCTGAGGCCATGTTCGCGACACTGGGCTTCAATCCCGTGCCGGGCGGCGTGATTCGGGCGGGTGGTCACCACGCAGTGCTGCCCCTCACGCAGCACCTCGGCGATCCGCGAGGCTTCCTCCTTCGGTGATCCGCTAAAGGCCTGTTCGACATCAATTTCAATCTTCCTCACTCGGGAGTGAGCCTGCAGCGCAGCGACCTGGCGCTGCGCCATCTCGCTCATCGAACCAACCACCGCCAGCAGAGGCCCCTGCTCGCTGCGGCGAAGGCGGCGGGCCAGCGCCTCGCAAAGTCCCGCCGAGCCGACCAGCAGCGTCTCTCGCGCATGGGGCGCGACGGCGTCGATCACCTGATCCAGTTGGCTGTCTTCCCAGGCGTCGACAATCAATACTCGCTTCTCCTCGCCCGCCATCGCTAATGCCGCCGGGAGCTGGCTAGCGTTCAAGGTCAGACAGGGAAGACGGCTCTGCATGGCGATAATTTCGCTAATCTCCGCCCGGCTCACCGGCGTTTTCGGGTCGCTGGCAAATTCGGTCTGATCGAGGGCCACCCCATACACATAGCAGCGTCCGTCACGGGTATGCCGCCCGGCCGCCGGATACGCCGGCGCCACCACCGCCACCCGGCAGTTCTGCACCGCCATCATGGCCTCCAGCTCGGCACCGGGGTTCCCGCGCAGCGTGGAGTCGATCTTCTTTACCTGCCAGTGTGGGACGAATGTCGCTGCGTCGCGCAGCAGAGCGGTGACCTTATCCGCCGCCTCGGCGGCGGTCATCGCCCGGCTGTCGCTGTTGAGAATTAATGACCGCACGGAGGACGTCTGCCCGGCGGTGAATGCCACTTCCACCGCCATTCCCGCCTCTGCGAGGCTGACCCCGGCGTCATTGGCCCCGGTAAAGTCATCCGCCAACACCAGCACGTTGTTATTGCCGTCGTTCATTGTCCTGCCTTGTGGTCGATGAAATTATGAATTGATTATATTCAATCATAATTGATTAAATGTGAGCAAGCTCAAGTTATTAACCCGCCGTATAAATTATAACTTTTCCCCATCAGACGAGTTCCATAACTCACGAATGATTGAAAATAATCAATTGCTACCAAGGAGAAACGCGTGGCGACGATACACAGCACGATTATCAGCGGGGCGGGTGCCTCATCGGCTCTGCTCCCGTTATTGGCCGGTAAAACCTCTATCCTGCTGGTGACCGACAAGAACGTCGGGGCGCTGGAAGCAACCCAGGCGATCCATCGTCTGCTGGCGGCTAAGGGGCGTGTAGTTGAGGTCATTGACACGGTACCGGCCGAGCCCAGCCATCACGATGTGGCGCAGATCGTCAGCCAGCTCGACGCCAGCCAGCCACAGTTAGTTGTTGGCATCGGCGGGGGAAGCGTGCTGGATGTAGCAAAATTGCTGTCCGTACTTCTGCACCCTGAGGCGCCCGCTCTGACGGCCCTGCTGGCAGGCGAGCAGCCGCAACGACGGATCGGCTCATTGTTAATCCCGGCCACCGCCGGGACCGGCTCCGAAGCGACGCCGAACGCCATTCTGGCAATCCCCGAGCAGCAGACCAAAGTGGGGATCATCTCCCCGGTGCTCCTGCCGGACTATGTCGCCCTGCTACCGGAGCTGACCACCAGCATGCCGGCCAGCATCGCGGCGTCGACCGGCATCGATGCCCTGTGTCATCTGCTGGAGTGCTTTACCTCCACCGTGGCCAATCCGGTGAGCGACAACGCGGCGTTAATCGGTTTACACAAGCTGGTGCGCCATATCGAACGCTCGGTGAATCAGCCGCAGGATCTGACGGCGAAGCTGGAGATGCTCTGGGCGTCGTGGTACGGCGGCGCGGCGATCAACCATGCCGGCACCCACCTGGTGCATGCGCTCTCCTATCCGCTCGGCGGCACCTGGCACCTGCCGCACGGGGTGGCCAACGCCATTCTGCTGGCACCCTGCATGCGGGTGGTCCGCCCCCACGCGGTGGCGAAGTTCGCTCAGGTCTGGAATCTGATCCCCGACGCGGATCTCAGCCTCAGTGAGGAAGAGAAATCTCATGCGCTGGTGGCGTGGCTGGCGGCGCTGGTCAAACGCTTACCGCTGCCCGATAACCTCGCCGCGCTCGGCGTTCCCGCAGACAGCATCCCCGCCCTCAGCGCGGCGGCGCAAAACGTTAAACGCCTGATGAACAATGCCCCCTGCAGCGTCAGCCGCGAAGAGATCGCGGCCATCTACCAGACGCTGTTTCCAGAACATGCCTAACAGGAGAAAGTAAAATGAGGAAAGCTATCAGCGGCGTACTGACCGCCATCGTCACCCCCTTTACCGTCGAGGGCGCGCTTAACCTGCCAGCGCTACGCCAGCAGGTGCAGCGCCAGATCGCCGCGGGCAACGGTATTTTCTGCGGCGGCACCAACGGCGAGTTTTTTGTCCTCAATGAGGAAGAGAAGATCGCCGTCGCCAGAACCTGTGTGGAAGAAGCGGCCGGTCGCGTCCCGGTGGTGGCCCATATCGGGGAGGTTTCTACCCGCGAGACTCTCCGGCTGGGCCAGCAGATCGCCCGCCTCGGGGTTGATGCGGTATCGGCCATTACCCCGTGGTTCGTGCCCTTGAAGCAGGAAGAACTGATTAACCACTATACGGCGATCGCCGACGCGCTGAATGTCCCGCTTTTTCTTTACAACATTCCCGCCCGCACCGGGAACACCATTGCCCCGGAGACCGCGCGTCAGCTGGCCAGGCACGAGAATATTGTCGGCATTAAGGATAGCGCCGGCAGCTACGACAGCCTGAAAGGTTTTCTCGACGCGGTGCGCGATATCGACGGTTTCGACGTTCTCAACGGACCGGACTCGCTTATCCATCAGGGATTTGTCGACGGCTGTTCGGCGTGCATCTCGGGGCTTGCCAACGTCGCGCCCGCGGAAATTAACGCCATCTGGTCGCGCTTTCACGCCGGGGATATCGTCGGATCGCGCCAGGCCCAGGAGCAGGTAACGGGCCTGCGCACCGATCTGTATAAAGTGGCGTTCTCGCCTGCGGCGGTGAAGAAAGCTCTGCAGCTAATGGGTCATGAGGTGGGCGACAGCCGCTACGCGGTGCAGTTCAGTGACCAGCAGCTGCAGGAAATTCGCGGCATCATTGCCCGTTATTTAGCGTGATACCCGCTGCGTTTCGTAAATAAAACAGACCGGGTACCGTCGTACCCAGGATTCGTACGCCCAGAGAGAGGCTAAGATGAATCATTTTACCGCTGAAGATACCTTTATTATTGTCGGCATTGTCATTGCCTATATTCTGTTTACCACCTGGCTGACATTCCGTATTCGTAGTAAAAATTCCGGGGATTTTATGGAAGGCTCGCGCGCCATGCCGGCCTTAATTGTCGGTATATTACTGATGTCGGAATATATTGGCGCCAAATCAACCATCGGTACCGCTCAGGCCGCCTTTGAGAGCGGCATTGCCGCTTCATGGTCCGTGCTGGGGGCAGCCATCGGTTTCCCGCTGTTCGGTTTGATTCTGGTAAAACGCATCTATAACACCGGGAAAATCACCATCTCCGGCGCTATCGCTGAGAAATATGGCACCAGTACCAAAAATATCATCTCCCTGATCATGATTTATGCGCTGTTGCTGGTTAACGTGGGCAACTACGTCAGCGGCGCCGCGGCTATCTCCACCGTCTTAAAAGTCAACTTACCCGTGGCCGCCTTTATTACCGCCATCGTCAGTACCTTCTATTTCGCTTTCGGCGGCATGAAAGGCGTCGCCTGGGTCACCATGTTACACAGCGCGTTAAAATACGCCGGACTGCTGATCATTCTGGGTTTTGCTCTGTCCAAAACCGGCGGCTTCACGCCGATGATTGAGAATATGCCGGATTACTACTGGACGTGGGATGGCAACATTGGCGCTGGCACCATCTTCGCCTGGCTTATCGGCACCATCGGCTCCATCTTCTGCACCCAGTTTGTTATCCAGGCGATCAGCTCCACCAAAGATGTCCGGTCAGCAAAGCGTTCCACCTGGATCGCCTTCTTTTTCTGCCTGCCCATCGCCCTTGCCATCGCTATCATCGGCGTGGCGGCGAAATATCTGCATCCGGAAATCAACAGCCTGTACGCCCTGCCGGTATTTCTGCAGGACATGAACCCGTGGCTGGCGGGACTCGTGACAACGTCACTTGTGGCCTCGATATTCGTCAGCGTTAGTACCGTTGCCCTAGCCATTGCCTAGCTGGTGGTGAAAGATTTCTACGTGCCATGGCGTAACCCGACCCCGGACCAGGAGTTCAGAGCCACGCGCTGGGCATCGTTAATTATCGGCTTCCTGCCGCTGGTCTTTGTGCTGCTGGTGCCGGAAGTGCTGAAACTCTCCTTCTTCACCCGCGCCATACGCCTGTCCATTACCGTGGTGGCGGTTATCGCCTTCTACGCACCGTTTTTCCGGAGCACCCGCGGCGCCAATGCCGGTCTGATCGGCGCCTGCGTGGTGACCTCCGTTTGGTATTTACTTGGCGATCCGTTCGGCATCAATAACATGTATGTCGCCCTGGCGACCCCGGCGATCATTATGGTCCTCGATCGCTTGATCCCGAATAAATCACAATCATCTCCTGCCCCTGTTGAGCAACGTGGAGTCTAAAACATGACCGCAATACCTTCTTTCGACGGCGTCATTCGCCAGCACCCACAAGATGAACATATCGCATGGGCGATGCTCCCCTGCGCCTGCCCGCAAAATCATGCCGCCAACCTGCTTCAGCTGAAAGATGGCAGCCTGATGTGCGTCTGGTTCGGCGGCTCGCAGGAAGGGAAAGCCGACATTTCGATCTGGGGATCGCGGTTAGCCACCGACAGCGATCGCTGGAGCGAAGCGGTTAAGCTCTCTGACGATCCTGACCGCTCGGAACAAAATCCGGTGCTGTTTCAGGCGCCTGACCAGGTAGTGTGGCTGTTATGGACGGCGCAATACGCCGGCAACCAGGATACCGCCATTGTCCGCTACCGCCAGTCACATGACGGCGGGCAAAGCTGGGGTCCCATCGACACCCTGTTGGATCAGCCCGGTACCTTTATTCGCCAGCCGATTAGCGTCATGCCTGACGGCAGCTGGCTGTTGCCAGTGTTTTACTGCCGCACCGAACCAGGCGAGAAATGGGTGGGTAACAATGACGTCAGCGCGGTGAAAATCTCCTCAGACGGCGGCATAAGCTGGCGTGACGTGGCAGTCCCGGAGAGCCTTGGCTGCGTCCATATGAGCATCACCCCGCATCCCGACGGCGGACTGGCGGCCTTCTTTCGCAGTCGCTGGGCGGATCATATCTGGTTCAGCCACTCCAGCGACCAGGGTGAAAGCTGGTCTGCGCCGGCGCCCACGACGCTGCCGAACAATAACTCGTCCATTCAGGCGACAACTCTCGACAATGGCGAACTGGTGCTGGTGTTCAATAATATGAGCGCCGCCGGAGCCACTGAACGTCGTGCCTCGCTGTACGATGAAATTGCGGATGACGATGGCCGTAAGGAGCCGGAAACAACCGGGAAAAGCGCCTTCTGGGGCGCGCCACGCGCGCCGATGACGGTGGCGATTTCACCCGATGGCGGCAAAAGCTGGCCGTGGTTGCGCAATCTTGACGAGGGTGACGGCTACTGCATGACCAATAATTCGGAGCAGAAGCTGAACCGGGAGTTCTCCTACCCCAGCATCAAACAGGGAGCAGACGGTAATTTGCATATCGCCTACACCTGGTACCGCCAGGCGATCAAGTATGTTCGCGTTTCGCCACAGTGGGTGAAAGGAGAAAGCGCATGATTATCGGTAATCTGCAGGCGCTGCAGCAGGCTGGCCTGCCGCCGGCGTTAAACCAGCTTTTGAGCAGCGAGGTCTGCTCGCTGGCCGCCCTGAGCGCCAGAGAGGATGGCCGGTTCCAGCCCGACGGCGCGCCGTGGTTCTGCACCCTCAGCGTGGTGCAAACCCAGCCCGCGGCCGAGCGGCATACGGAATATCATCGCCAGTGGGCGGATATTCAGGTCATCCTGGCCGGCGAGGAGCGGATCCAGGCGGGCATGGCTCCCGCGATGCGCCCGGAAGATAATGAGATTAAGCCCGACCTCTATATCTGTCAGCCGGCCCCGGAGAGTGTCTCTATTCTGCTGCGTCCCGGCGACTTCGCGGTCTTTTACCCCGGCGAACCGCACCAGGCGCTGTGTGCGGTTTCGACGCCAGCGCCGGTCAGAAAGGCGGTATTCAAGATCCCGGCGGCGATGCTGGAGGCGCGATGAAGCAGGCAATTGTAACCGGGGCCAGTTCCGGGATCGGCGCCGCGGTGGTGAGGCAGTTGCTGGAGGACGGCTGGCAGGTGGTCGGCATGAGCCGTTCGCTGCCGCCCTTCTCACAGCCGAACTTTCGCCATCTGACGGTCGACGTCAGCCAACGCAGCGCGCTGCTGGCGGCGCTGGAGCAGATTGAGCCTCCTCAGGCCATCATCCACGCCGCGGGCTCGATGACCGCCGCAACCCTGGGCAATCTGGATCCACTGCACGGCGAGTCGCTGTGGCGTTTACATGTCGACGCGGCCCAGACGCTGGTCAATCACTTCGCCCCGGCCATGAGGCCGGGTGGGCGGATTGTTCTGCTGGGAAGCCGTACATCACGTGGCGCAGCGGGTCGTTCACAGTATACGGCCACCAAAGCCGCGCTGGTCGCCCTTGCCAGAAGCTGGGCGGCAGAGCTGGCGCCCGCTGGGGTGACGGTCAACGTGGTGGCGCCCGGGGCAACCGATACGCCGATGCTCCGTCAGCCCGGCAGGGAAAGCTCCCCGCCGCAGCTGCCGCCGCTGGGGCGGCTCATTACCCCGCAAGAGGTGGTCTCGCTGATAAGCTGGTTATTGAGTGAGGGCGCATCGGCGATGACCGGACAGGAGCTGGTGATGTGCGGTGGCGCCTCCCTCGCCTGATGACGCACGCCGCGCCGTCCCCGGACAGCGGAACGACGCGGCGGTGATGATTAACGCAAATAGACAGTCCCGCGCAGATAGATGGTGGCCTGGCCGCCGATCAGCACCCTGTCGCCCTGCCACTGGCAGCGCAGGTCGCCGCCGCGGGCGGAGCCCTGGCGCGCCATCATGGTGGTTTTCCCCAGTTTTTCGCCCCACCAGGGGATCAGCATGCTATGGGCGGAGCCGGTCACCGGATCCTCCGGCACCCCTTCACCCGGGCAGAAGAAGCGGCTGACAAAGTCATACTCCTCATCCGGCGCGCTGACGCAGATCATTTTGCCAAGCGTCTGCAGGCGCGCCATGTCCGGCCGCACCGCTTCAACCTGCTGACGATCCGCCAGCAGCACCAGATAATCGCGCCCTTCACGTACCTCGACGGCCGCCTCGAGGCCTAGTCCGGCCAGCAGGTCCGCCGGCGGGTTGGCCACCGGGGTGGTCGTCCACGCCGGGAAGTCGAGCGTCAGCCAGTCGCCGCTGCGGGTGACTCGCAGGTCGCCAACGAAGCGGGTGCTGAAGGTGATGGTCGCCGAGGGATGGTCGAGATATTCAAAAATAACGTGCGCCGCGGCCAGGGTGGCATGACCGCAGAGGTTGATCTCGTGCAGCGTGGTAAACCAGCGCAGCTCATAGCCTTCGTCGGTGCGGACGAAGAACGCCGTTTCGGACTGATTATGCTGTTGGGCCATTTTCAGCAGCACATCGTCGGCTAACCACTCGCTGAGGGGGCAGACGGCCGCGGCATTGCCACCGAAGTTTTTATCGCTGAAAGCATCGACCAGATAAAATTGAATTTCCTGCATACACTGTCCTTACTTTTTTTACTTTCCTTCAACATGACATAAAAGCGCCCCTCTGACACTATCCATAGCAAAATTAATTGCTTAACCGCGCCTGGCTGCTTGCAGTGAAATGAGAGGCAGATCACATAATGATTGTCTTTTCGCCAGCAAACGTTTTATGATCGGCGTCACATCTTCCCCTGAATCACCAGTCCAGAGCTTATGACTACGAATACGGTCTCACGCAAGGTAGCGTGGCTACGTGTCGTGACGTTGGCCATCGCCGCGTTTATTTTTAACACCACAGAATTCGCCCCGGTCGGTCTGCTGTCGGATATTGCCGACAGCTTCGGCATGGAAACTGCCCAGGTGGGCATGATGCTGACCATCTACGCATGGGTGGTGGCGTTAATGTCGCTGCCGTTTATGCTGCTGACCAGCAAAGTGGAGCGCCGGCGGTTGCTCATCGGCCTGTTTATTCTGTTTATCGCCAGCCATGTGCTGTCGTTCTTTGCATGGAATTTTGACGTGCTGGTCATCAGCCGCATCGGCATCGCCTTCGCCCATGCGGTGTTCTGGTCGATAACGTCGGCGCTAGCCATCCGCATGGCGCCCCCGGGCAAACGGGCGCAGGCGCTCAGTCTGATCGCCACCGGTACCGCGCTGGCGATGGTGTTTGGGATTCCGATCGGCCGCATCATCGGCCAGTATTTTGGCTGGCGAATGACCTTCCTGGCGATCGGCCTGGGCGCGTTAGCCACCCTGGTCTGCCTGGTGAAACTGCTGCCGACTCTGCCGAGCGAACACTCAGGCTCGCTGAAGAGCCTGCCGGTGCTGTTCCGTCGCCCGGCGCTGGTCAGCGTATACATTCTGACCGTGGTGGTGGTGACCGCACATTATACCGCCTACAGCTATATCGAACCCTTCGTCCAGACGGTGGCGGGTCTGAGCGGCAATTTTGCCACCGTGCTGCTGCTAATCCTCGGCGGGGCCGGGATTATCGGCAGCATTCTGTTCGGCAAGCTCGGTAACCAGCACGCTTCGGGGCTGATAAGCCTCGCCATCGGCCTGCTGCTGGCCTGTCTGCTGCTGCTTCTGCCGGCCTCGCATAACCCGCACCACCTGATGCTGCTCAGCATCTTCTGGGGGGTGGCGATTATGATTATCGGTCTCGGCATGCAGGTGAAAGTGCTGGCCTCCGCCCCGGACGCCACCGACGTCGCCATGTCGCTGTTCTCGGGCATCTTTAATATCGGCATTGGCGCCGGCGCGCTGGTGGGCAGCCAGGTGAGTCTGCATCTCTCTATGGCCTCCATCGGCTATATCGGCGCTATCCCGGCGCTGGCAGGCCTCATCTGGGCCCTATTGATCTTCCGCCGCTGGCCGGTATCGCTGGAAGAACACCAGCCGCACCACTCTTAATTTAGCCGCAAAAAAAGCCCGCCGGTATCGCTCCTGCGGGCTGTTGTCTATCTGCGCATCACCGCGGTCAGGGATGCCAGGTCGAAATGATCTCCAGCACGCCATTAATAATAAATTGCACGCCCATGCAGACCAGCAGGAAACCCATCAGTCGTGAGATGGCCTCAATGCCGCCTTTGCCTACCAGACGCATAATCGCCCCCGAACTGCGCAGGCAACCCCAGAGAATAATCGCCAACAGGGCAAAGATAATCGGCGGCGCCGCCAGTACCACCCACTCCGGAAAGTCCACCCCGTGCTTAACGGTCGAGGCGGAACTAATGATCATCGCGATGGTGCCCGGACCGGCGGTGCTTGGCATCGCCAGCGGCACAAAGGCGATATTGGCGGTCGGCTCATCCTGTAGTTCTTCCGATTTGATCTTCGCTTCCATCGAATCGTGGGCTTTTTGCTGGGGGAACAGCATACGGAAACCGATAAAGGCCACAATCAACCCCCCGGCGATTCGCAGCCCAGGTATTGATATGCCGAATGTATTCATCACCACCTGGCCGGCATACCATGACACCATCAGGATGGCGAAGACATACACCGAGGCCATCAACGCCTGCTTGTTACGCTCGGCGTTGTTCATATTGCCCGCGAGGCCGAGGAACAGCGCCACGGTAGTCAGCGGATTCGCCAGCGGTAAAAGCACCGCCAGGCCGAGCCCTATCGCTTTAAACAAATCGAACATAGTTAAATAAAGTCCCGTAAATATTCATTTTTTAAAGATGGTTTCAGTCCGTGAGTATACCGGCTTCAACAATTCCAACGCCAGCCAGCTGATAAATCACTTTCGCCAAAAATTAACAAGCGTTAGAAAATTCACAAACAGTGACACGCGTCGAATTTTTTTGTTTTAGCAAATCGTGGCATCGGCTAATTCATAATGTTGACTTATGATTGCCTGGGCAATAGTATCACTCGCAACTAAATCATTGCCTGGGCAACCATCATGAAAAATACCAGCGACCTGTTCAACGAGATGATCCCGCTGGGCCGCTTGATCCAGATGGTTAACCAGAAAAAAGATCGCCTGCTCAACGACTACCTCTCACCGATGGATATTACCGCGACCCAGTTTCGGGTGCTCTGTTCCATTCGTTGCGAGGTATGTATTACCCCCGTTGAGCTGAAAACCGTGCTTTCCGTCGACCCGGGCGCGATGACGCGTATGCTCGACCGCCTGGCGTGTAAAGGCTGGATTGAACGGTTACCCAACCCCGCTGACAAGCGCGGTGTGCTGGTGCAGTTGACGCCAGACGGCGCAGCCCTTTGCGAGCAGTGTCATCAGGTTGTGGGTCAGAAGTTACACCAGGAGTTAACAAAAAATCTGTCGGCGGACGAAGTCGCCATGCTTGAGCAACTCCTCAAGAAGGTCCTGCCGTAAAAATAAGAAGAGGTAAGATGATGTCCAGACGTAATAATGACGCCATCACTATCCATAGTATTTTGTCGTGGATCGAGGATAACCTGGAATCGCCCCTGTCGCTGGAAAAAGTGTCTGAGCGCTCAGGTTACTCCAAGTGGCACCTGCAACGTATGTTTAAGAAAGAGACTGGCCATTCCCTCGGCCAGTACATCCGCAGCCGTAAGCTGACGGAGATTGCGCAAAAGCTCAAGCAGAGCAATGAGCCAATCCTGTACCTGGCGGAACGCTACGGTTTCGAATCGCAGCAGACCTTGACGCGAACATTTAAAAACTATTTTGATGTTCCGCCCCACAAATATCGCATAACGAATGTACCTGGCGAATCCCGCTATCTGCATCCGCTAAATAACTGATGTTAATCGCCTGTAATATCAAAGACGTATTGAGGAAATCATGAAACTATTCGCTGCCGCAGCTATCGTCCTTCTGTCGCTGGCATCCAGCTTCAGCTTTGCGGAGCAAACCACCACGCCGGTGCGGCAAAACCAGCGTGACACAATGATTCTCCCTTCGGACCATAACGACTCGCCGTTTGATTTCAATCATATGGCGGCCGGCAATGATAAATCTGACGAACTAGGCGTGCCGTACTACCAGCAGCACGACCTGTGATGCCATTACACGCATACTTGTGTATAGCCCCGTCTCCGGGGCTTTTTTTTACCCGCGCGCCATGCCCGGCCGCACCAGACGCAGACCGAAAACGTTGATATAGAGCCCGGCCATGATCAGCGCCGCCCCGGCGAGCTGCAGTCCGCTCAGCGTCTCCCCCAGCAGCAGCGCGGCGCTGGCCATCCCCACTACCGGCACCAGCAGCGACAGCGGCGCCACCCGCCAGGTTTCATAGCGCCCCAGCAGCGAGCCCCAGATACCATAGCCGACGAGGGTGGCGATAAACGCCAGGTAAAGCAGCGAGAGAACCGTCAGCATATCGATCTGGCGTAGACTCGCCAGCATGAGCTGCGGGCCATCGATCAGCCACGAGGCAAACATAAACGGCAGCACCGGGATCAATGCGCTCCACACCACCAGCGACATGATTGGCGGGCGGGTCGCCTGGGACATGATTTTTTTGTTGAAAATATTGCCGCAGGCCCAGCTGAGCGCCGCCGCCAGGGTCAGCATAAAGCCCACCAGCGGGACATGCTCCCCGCCGAGGCTCCCCTCCACCAGCACCAGCACGCCGAAGATCGCCAGCGCGATCCCCGCCAGCTGCTTGCCCTGTAAGCGTTCGCCAAAGACGAAGGCGCCAAGAATGATGGTAAAAAAGGCTTGCGCCTGCAGCACCAGCGACGCCAGCCCCGCCGGCATGCCCAGGCCGATAGCGCAGAACAAAAAGGCAAACTGGCCAAAGCTAATGGTCAGGCCATAGCCCAGCAGCAGGCGCAGCGGAATGGCCGGCCGGGCGACAAACAGCAGCGCCGGGAAGGCGACCAGCATAAAGCGCAGGCCCGCCAGCATCAGCGGCGGCATATTGTGCAATCCCAGCTTAATCACCACGAAGTTAAGCCCCCACACCACCACTACCAGCAGCGCCAGCAGTCCATCTTTCCTCGTCATACCCTGCCTCTGTCGTTATTAGAATTTTTGTGAACAAAATCAAAGTAGCGAAAAAGCGGTCGCCAGGATAGATCATTATTTTTGGCAGGTTCGGAAGTGCCTATCGCCACCGGGGCGACCTGTACAAGGCGTGATGGCCGTGTTATTTGTGATCGAAGACATAAAATTATAACAACATGACAGGCAAGGAAATCATGATCACCACACTCCGGCGCTCCACCATCGCGCTGCTGGCATCGTCGCTACTGTTGACTATCGGCCGCGGGGCCACACTGCCGTTTATGACCATCTACCTCACCCGACGCTATCAGCTGGAGGTGGATGTGATTGGCTACGCCCTGTCGCTGGCCCTCGTGGTGGGCGTGCTGTTTAGCATGGGCTTTGGCATCCTCGCGGACAAGTTCGACAAAAAGCGCTATATGGTGTGGTCAGTGCTGGTGTTTATCCTTGGTTTCAGCGCGATACCGCTGGTCAATAACGCTATCCTGGTGGTGATCTTCTTTGCGCTGATCAACTGCGCCTACTCGGTCTTTTCCACCGTGCTGAAAGCCTGGTTCGCCGACCGGCTGACGGCGGAGAAAAAAGCGCGCATTTTCTCGCTGAACTATACCATCCTCAACATCGGCTGGACCGTCGGACCGCCCATCGGCACGCTGCTGGTGATGCACAGCATTAATCTGCCATTCTGGCTGGCGGCAGCCTGCGCCGCCTTCCCGTTAGTGTTTATTCAGCTGTTTCTGCAGCGAGATGGCGCCGCCGCCGCCCAGCCAGGGGCTGCCGTCTGGACGCCTTCGGTGCTGTTGCGCGACCGCGCACTGCTGTGGTTTACCTGTTCAGGGCTGCTGGCCTCCTTCGTCGGCGGCGCTTTCGCCTCCTGTATCTCGCAGTACGTACTGGTGGTCGCCAGCAGCGACTTCGCCGAAAAAGTGGTGGCCGTGGTGCTGCCGGTTAACGCCGCGGTGGTCGTCGCTCTGCAGTACGCGGTTGGCCGGCGACTGAGCGCCAGAAATATCCGCCCGCTGATGACCTTCGGCACCGTCTGCTTTGTGATCGGCCTCGTGGGCTTTATGTTCTCCGGCGCCAGCCTGTGGGCATGGGGGATCTCGGCGGCAGTCTTCACCCTTGGCGAGGTGATTTATGCCCCCGGCGAGTATATGCTGATTGACCATATCGCCCCGCCAGGGATGAAGGCCAGCTACTTCTCCGCTCAATCGCTGGGATGGCTGGGCGCGGCATTCAACCCGATGCTGACGGGGTTGATCCTCACCCATCTGCCGCACTGGTCGCTTTTTGTCATTCTTATCGGGGCCATTGTCGCCGCCTGGCTGATGATTTTCCGCGGGATCAATGCCCGCCCCTGGCAACCGGATTCTCCGCTGGCCAACGCCTGACGCCAGCTGGCATGCGGCTGTCAGGTTGCTGTCGGGCCGTTGTCGGGTCGCTGTCGTGGTGGCTGGCGGCCCGCTTTTCCATACTCCATCACAGGTTTACATCCGCAGAACGTTATGGAGCATACAAATATGAACAGCAACAATCAGGTCAAACAATTACGGCTGCAGCGCGCCTGGTCCCAGGAACAGCTGGCCGAAATGGCGGGGCTCAGCGTCCGCACGATCCAGCGCATTGAGAATGGCGAACGCCCGGGACTGGAGACCCTCAGCGCCCTCGCCGCGGTCTTTGAAGTCACGGTGGCCGAGATCGGCGGCGAAGCCTCGCGGGAGGGCGCGCCGGGCCCGGAAGCCTCGCTGGATCTGCGTATAGAGGAAGCGAAAGCGCGGGTGCAACAGGAGAGCCGCTTTTTTCGTTCGCTGTCGGTGGCGCTGGTGGTCTGCGTGCTGCTGGCGCTGCTCAACCGGTACACTAACCCGCAGTACACCTGGTCCGGCTGGGTCGCCCTGATCTGGGGCGCTCTGCTGGCGGTGAGAGGATTACGCCTGTTCGTGTTCGGCGAATGGATCAAAAACTGGCGCCAGGCGCGCCTGCAGCGGCTGCTGCGTAAATAGCAAGGAAACCGGCGACTCGAACGCCGCCGGTCCGTTCAGATAGTCACCAGGGCGCGTACGCCGTCGGTTTCCATATCTCCGCCCTTGCCCTGCTGGACGATGGCGCCGCGCGACATCACCAGGTAGTGGTCCGCCAGCCCGGCGGCAAAGTCATAGAATTGTTCCACCAGCAGGATGGCCATATCCCCGCGGCTCGCCAGCTGACGGATCACCTCGCCAATCTCTTTGATGACCGAGGGCTGGATCCCCTCGGTGGGCTCATCGAGGATCAGCAGCTGCGGACGGCTGGCCAGCGCCCGGCCGATCGCCAGCTGCTGCTGCTGGCCGCCGGATAAGTCACCGCCCCGCCGCTGCTTCATGGTCTTGAGCACCGGGAAAAGCTGGTAAATCTCCTCCGGCACCTGCTGCGCCTCGCGGGCGGGAAAGCGCGATAGCCCCATCAGCAGGTTTTCCTCCACCGTCAGGCGCGGAAAAATCTCGCGTCCCTGAGGGACGTAGGCCACCCCGGCCTGTACCCGCTGGTGCGGTTTACGGTGGGTAATGTTCTGATCCTGCCAGCGTACCTCACCGCTGCGCGCCGGGATCAGCCCCATCAGACATTTCAGCAGGGTGGTCTTGCCGACGCCGTTGCGCCCCAGCAGGCAGGTGACTTCGCCCTGGCGGGCGGAAAAATCCACCCCACGCAAAATATGGCTGCCGCCGTAGTATTGATGTAGCTGACTCACCTGTAACATTGGCGCTCCTTAACGTCCCAGATAAACTTCAATGACCTGCTCATTGGCCTGCACCTCCCGCAGCGATCCCTCCGCCAGCACCTGGCCCTGATGCAGGACCGTCACCCGGTCGGCGATAGTCTCGACAAATCCCATGTCGTGCTCCACCACCATCAGGGAGTGCTGTCCGGCCAGCGTACGAAACAGCTCCGCTGTATATTCGGTTTCCGCATCGGTCATGCCGGCCGCTGGCTCATCAAGCAGCAGCAGATGCGGCTCCTGCACCAGCAGCATGCCGATCTCAAGGAACTGTTTCTGGCCATGGGAAAGCAGCCCCGCCTGGCGGTAGCGTTCGCCGTCAAGACGCAGCAGGCGCAGCACCTCATTCAGCCGATCGTCCTGTTCGCTGCTCAGCCGGGCGCGCAGGCTGGCCCACACCGATTTATCTCCCTTCATCGCCAGGGCGAGATTTTCCGCCACCGTCAGCGCTTCGAAGACCGTCGGCTTCTGAAACTTGCGCCCGATGCCCTGGCGGGCGATGGCCACCGGTTCGAGGGTGGTCAGATCCACCGACTGGTCATAGATCGCTTTGCCGCTCTGCGGCCGGGTTTTGCCGGTGATCACGTCCATCAGGGTGGTCTTGCCCGCGCCGTTGGGGCCGATCACACAGCGCAGCTCGCCGACGCCAATCGCCAGCGACAGGTCCGTCAGCGCCCGGAAACCGTCAAAGCTAACGTTAATGTTCTCCAGCTGCAGTACCGGGTCGGTTTGCGCACGAAAGCGATCGCCGGGCAGCTGGCGGGTAAACAGTCCTTCATCCGGTTGCATTAGCGGTCTCCTCGACGCAGCAGGCCCATCACCCCGCGGGGTAAAAACAGGGTCACGATGATAAAGATGAGGCCGAGAAACAGCTGCCAGTACTCCGGCATCGCCACGGTGAAAATGCTCTTCGCGCCGTTGACCAGCCCGGCGCCAAGCACCGGGCCAATCAGGGTGCCGCGCCCGCCGAGCGCCACCCAGATGGCGGCCTCGATGGAGTTGGTCGGCGACATCTCGCTGGGGTTGATGATCCCCACCTGCGGGACATATAACGCCCCCGCCAGGCCGCAGAGTACCGCCGACAGCGTCCACACCAGCAGCTTGAAGCCGCGCGGGTCGTACCCGCAGAACATCAGGCGGTTCTCGGCATCCCGCACCGCGGTGAGGATCCGGCCAAACTTACTCTGCGCCAGCGCCGAGCCCAGCCACAGGGTCAGCAACAGCAGCAAAACCGTGGCCATAAACAGGGTGGCGCGGGTGCCGGTGGCGGTGACCGGAAAACCCAGCAGCGTGGTAAAACCGGTGAAACCGTTATTGCCGCCAAACCCGGTCTCGTTGCGAAAGAACAGCAGCATACCGGCATAGGTCAGGGCCTGGGTCATGATCGAGAAATAGACCCCTTTGATCTTCGAGCGAAAGGCAAACCAGCCGAAAACCAGGGCCAGTAGACCGGGAACCAGCACCACCAGCGCCATCGCCCAGGCGAAATGCTGCGTGCCCCACCAGAACCAGGGCAGTTCGCTCCAGGAGAGAAAAGACATAAACGCCGGCAGACCGTCGCCCGCCGCCTGGCGCATCAGGTACATGCCCATAGCGTACCCGCCGAGGGCAAAGAAAATCCCGTGCCCCAGCGACAGCATACCCGCGTAGCCCCAAACCAGATCCAGCGCCACCGCCACAATGGCGTAGCAGAGGATTTTACCGCTCAGGGTCAGCAGCCAGCTCGGCACCGCCAGCGGATGGGAGGCCGGCAGCAGCGCCAGAAATGGCATGCTCAGCAGCCCCAGCACCAGCAGGATCCCCAGCCAGCGCAGAGGCCGCGGCGCGCGCTGCGCCAGCGTTAAGGTAACAGGTTGGCTCATCAGTCAATCACCCTCCCTTTCAGCGCGAACAGACCCTGCGGGCGTTTCTGAATAAACAGAATAATCATCACCAGGATCAGGATTTTGCCCAGCACAGCGCCCATTTGTGGTTCGAGAATTTTGTTGAAAATGCCCAGCCCAAAGGCCGCCGCCACGCTGCCGGCCAGCTGGCCGACGCCGCCCAGGACCACCACCAGAAACGAGTCGATGATGTATCCCTGACCCAGTTCAGGCCCGACGTTGCCAAGCTGCGACAGCGCCACGCCGCCCAGCCCGGCAATACCGGAGCCGAGGCCAAAGGCCAGCATATCCACCCGCCCGGTAGGCACGCCGCAGCAGGCGGCCATCGCCCGGTTCTGCGTCACGGCGCGGACGTTCATCCCCAGACGGGTGCGGTTCAGGATGAGCCAGGTAAAGCACAGAACCAGCAGGACGAACGCCAGCACCGCCAGCCGGTTCCACGGCAGGATCAGGTTCGGCAGGACCTGCACGCCGCCGGAGAGCCAGGCGGGGTTCGCCACCTCGACGTTCTGTGCGCCAAACAGCATGCGCACCAGCTGGATAAGCATCAGGCTGATCCCCCAGGTGGCGAGCAGCGTCTCAAGCGGCCGACCATACAGATGACGAATAATGGTGCGCTCCAGCGCCATGCCGATCCCGGCGGTCACCAGAAACGCCACCGGCAGCGCAACCAGCGGATAAAAGGCCAGCCACTGCGGCGCGAGCTGCGCCAGCGCCTGCTGAACCAGCCAGCAGCTGTAGGCGCCAATCATCAGCATCTCGCCATGGGCCATGTTAATCACCCCCAGCAGGCCGTAGGTGATCGCCAGCCCCAGCGCGGCCAGCAGCAGCACCGATCCCAGCGACAGTCCCATAAAGGCCTGGCCCAGCAGATCGCCGAGCAGCAGACGATGTTTGATCTTTTGCAGGCTGTCGCTGGCCGCCTCGCGCACCGCCGCATCCGACTCATGCTGGGCATCGGTAAAGGGGATCAGCAGCGCCTGGGTTTCCGGGTCCGCGGAATGGCCGAGCAGCGTCACGGCGGCCAGCCGCGCGCTGGCCTCAGGCCGAGTCAACTGCAGCCGCGCCAGCGCCACCTCCAGCAGGCCCCGCACATTATCATCGCTTTCCGCCTTCAGCCGCTGCTGCAGCAGCGCGGCCATGGCCGGGGTCGCTTCCCGCTGTAGCGTTCGTGCGGCGGAAGCTCTCTCCGTGACGTTGTCACTTAAAATAAGATGGCTGGCCAGCGCGCCGGCAGCCAGATTGCGCAGCCGGTTGGTCAGACGCACCGGTCGGGTTTCGCCCTGGGGCGCGGCGACGGCACCCAATGGCTGTAATCCGCCCTGTCGGGTGCGGAAAGCATGTTTTCCGTCGTCCATCACCAGGCTCTCCGTGGTCAACGCCCGCAGCAGCGGCAGACGATCCGCCTGCGGCGCTGCCGCCCACTGGGTCAACAGCTGCGCCTGCTGGCTGCGGCTGGCGGCAACGAAGTCGTCCGCCTCCGCGGCCTGTGCCCGCCATGGCAGCAGGATCAGCAGTAGCGTCAACACACTCATGAGACGCAATGCGTTCATGTCGTTCTCCTCTGGTCAGCGGCCGACGGACGCGACGTTCCCGCTCCGTCGGCCCTGGCGCTTACTGGCTGACGGTTTTCACCGGATGGTCAGGTTTCTTATCATTACCGGGGATCCACGGGCTCCATGGCTGCGCGCGGACGGGCTCATCGGTCTGCCAGACCACGTTGAACTGGCCGTTGCCTTCAATTTCACCGATCATCACCGGCTTATGCAGATGGTGGTTGGTGGCATCCATCGTCAGGGTGAAACCGGACGGCGCTTTGAAGGTTTGTCCGGCCATAGCGTCGCGCACTTTGTCCACGTCGGTGGTGCCGGCTTTGGTCACCGCCTGCGCCCACATATGCAGACCCACCCAGGTCGCTTCCATCGGATCGTTGGTCACCACCGTATCGGCATTCGGCAGCTTGTGCGCTTTGGCGTAAGCGCGATAATCGGCGACAAAGGCTTTGTTGGTCGGGTTATCGACCGACTCAAAGTAGTTCCATGCCGCGAGGTTGCCGACCAGCGGTTTGGTATCGATGCCGCGCAGCTCCTCTTCCCCCACCGAGAAGGCCACCACCGGCACATCGGTCGCTTTCAGCCCCTGGTTAGCCAGCTCTTTGTAGAACGGCACGTTGGAATCGCCGTTGATGGTAGAGACCACCGCCGTTTTGCCGCCGGCGGAGAATTTTTTGATATTGGCGACGATGGTCTGGTAATCGCTATAGCCGAACGGGGTGTAGACTTCTTCGATATCTTTGTCCTGGATCCCTTTGGCATGCAGGAAGGCGCGAAGGATCTTGTTGGTGGTGCGCGGATAAACGTAGTCGGTTCCCAGCAGGAAGAAGCGTTTGGCGCCGCCGCCGTCCTCGCTCAGCAGGTATTCCACCGCCGGGATGGCCTGCTGGTTAGGCGCCGCGCCGGTATAGAAGACGTTGGGGGACATCTCTTCCCCTTCGTACTGTACCGGGTAGAACAGCAGGCCGTTCAGCTCCTCAAACACCGGTAGCACCGATTTACGCGAGACCGAGGTCCAGCAGCCAAACACCACCGCCACCTTGTCCTGGGCCAGCAGCTGGCGTGCCTTCTCGGCGAACAGCGGCCAGTTGGAGGCCGGGTCGACCACCACCGGCTCCAGCTTCTTGCCCAACACCCCGCCTTTGGCGTTGATGTCGTCGATGGCCATCAGGGCGACGTCCTTCAGCGGCGTTTCGGAAATCGCCATCGTCCCGGAGAGCGAATGCATGATCCCGACTTTAATAGTGTCGGCGGCATAGGCATGGAATGAGAGACCCATAGCCATAACAGAGGCGGAGAGTGCAAAAGCTTTTAATAACGTTCTTCGTTGCATGATTCACTCCTGAGTAGCGCAAAAATAAAGAATTAACAGCTAACCAGAGGTGATAAGGCAAAAACGGTGCCAGGTTGTGAGAACAGTGGGATGCGGCGCAGGCGGACGGCGGAGGCGAAGGAGATGGCAGCGTTGCCTCATCACGGTGCAACGCTGCGCTAAGAAAGCAATTACCAGACGTTGGCGGCGATAGACGTCACCAGACGGACTTTTTGCCACTGCTGGTCTTCGCTGAGGGCGTTACCCTCTTCCGTCGAGGCGAAACCGCACTGCGGACTCAGGCAGATCTGCTCGAGCGGAACATATTGCGCCGCCTCGGCGAGGCGCGCTTTTACCCCCTGCGGGTTCTCCAGCTCGCCGTTTTTGGTGGTGATAAGCCCGAGGACCACCTGCTGATGGCCGGGACGAATAAAGCGCAGCGGCGCGAAATCCCCGGAGCGGTCGTTGTCATACTCGAGGAAGAAGGCATCGACATTGACGCCGCCAAACAGCACCTCAGCCACCGGCTCGTAACCGCCCTCCGAGATCCAGGTTGAGCGGAAGTTGCCTCGGCAGACGTGCAGGCCCACCGTCAGATCGGCCGGCTTGCCCTCCAGCGCCTGGTTCAGCACCCGGGCATAAATGCGCGCCAGCGCATCCGGATCGTCGCCGCGCTCGCGCACCTGCTGACGCTGGGCATCGGAGCACAGATAGGCCCAGACGGTATCGTCCAGCTGCAGATAGCGGCAGCCGGCGTCATAAAACGCACGGATCGCGTCGCGCCAGGTGGTGGCCAGGTCGTCGAAGTAGTCGCTGAGATCCGGGTAAACGGTGGCATCAATATCTTTCCGACCGCCGCGGAAGTGGAGCACGCTCGGGCTGGGAATGGTCATCTTCGGCTGCGCGTCGCCGCTGATGCTTTTCAGATAGCGGAAATCCTCCAGCATTGGGTGGTCGCCAAACGCCAGCTTGCCGGTAACGCGCACGCCGTGCGCTTTGGTCTGCACGCCGTTGAACTGGATCCCCTGCTCGGCATCGTAACGCTCAACGCCTTGCAGGCCGTCGAAGAAATCAAAATGCCACCATGCGCGACGAAACTCGCCGTCGGTAACCACGTGCAGGCCGCAGTCGCACTGCTGCTGGACCAGGTGACGGATAGCGTTATTCTCAATGTCGCGCAGCTGACCGGCGTCGATGAGCCCCTCAGCCAGCTGCTGACGCGCCTGTTTGATGCTGTCCGGGCGCAAAAAACTGCCGACGATGTCTGCGCGGAACGGGGCCTGTTGACGTTGCATGCTGTCTCCTTAGCGGTGGGCGCGTTAGTTGCCCACCGTGATAGTTCATTATTTGAATTTTTAGACTTCTGGATGGCTATATGTCCAGATACTGGCATGCAGGCCGGCGGGCCGCAAACGAGAATATTTCATGGGACATGAAAAATATTCATTTACCGGCGACAAACGCATAGCCCTCATCTTCCCAGCCGGTGATCCCGCCGAGCATCATTTTCACCGGCCGCCCCAGTTCGGCCAGCTTTAGCGCGGCAACGTCGGCACCGTTGCAGTGCGGCCCGGCGCAATAGACCACAAACAGGGTCTCCGCCGGCCAGGCCGCCATTCTCTCGGCGCTGATCTGGCTGTGCGGGAGATGCAGCGCGCCGGGCAGGTGGCGCCTGGCGAAGGCCTCCTCGCTGCCGACCACGTGCAGCAGGACAAAGTCGACCTCGCCGGCACGCTGGGCGCTGTGCACATCGGCGCAGTCGGTCTCGAGATGCAGCTTATGGCGGAACCAGCGGATAGCCTCGGCGGAGGTGGCGGGGGTAAATTGGGTTACTACACTCATGGCGTCTTCTCCTTGTCTGTGATAACACTACTTTACTGACGCCCATCACCCTTATCTGCCGGCAACCATGACAGAAAACGCTAACATCCTGACAACCCCTTCGGTGACACTGTCACCTCACCGCGTGGTGGCCCTCGCCTACGATGGCCTGTGCACGTTTGAGTTTGGCGTGGCCGTGGAGATCTTCGGCCTGCCGCGCCCGGAAATGGGCGAGCGCTGGTACCAGTTCGCCGTCGCCGCCGTCGATGAAGGGCCTCTGAGAGCCACCGGCGGAGTCCGGCTGATGACCGACGGCGGCCCTGAGCTTCTCGCCCAGGCGCAGACCATCGTGGTCCCCGGCTGGCGCGGCATCGACGCCCCGGTCCCCGAGGCGCTGTGCGCCGCCCTGGCCGCCGCTCACGCCCGCGGGTGCCGGATTATTTCCATCTGTTCCGGGGTGTTCGTTCTCGCCGCCGCCGGGTTGCTCAATGGCCGCCAGGCGACAACCCACTGGCGCTACACCGCCGCGCTGCAGTCCCGTTTTCCGCAGATCCAGGTGGTGGAGGATGTCCTGTACGTGGGCGATGATTTGCTGATGACCTCCGCCGGCAGCGCGGCGGGGATCGACCTCTGTCTGCATCTGGTGCGCGAGGATTTCGGCAGCGAGGCAGCGAATGTGGTCGCCCGCCGCCTGGTGGTCTCTCCCCATCGCGACGGCGGTCAGGCGCAGCAGGTCTTGCGTCCGGTAGCCCGCAGCCGGGAGAGTCTGCGCCTTGGCCAGCTGTTTGATTATCTGCACCAGCATCTCGCCGCCAGCCACACCGTCGCCTCCCTAGCACAGCGCGCCGGCATGGGGACGCGCACCTTTTTGCGCCGCTTTGAAGAGGCCACTGGTAAAACCCCCGCCCGCTGGCTGCTGGAGGAGCGTCTGCTGCGCGCCCGTCAGCACCTGACGGAGAGCACGATGGGCATCGACCAGATCGCTGAGCGCTGCGGCTTTGCCAGCGCTGGCACCCTGCGCCACCATTTTCGCCAGCGCTTCGCGCTAAGCCCACTGCAGTACCGTAAACAGTTTGCAACTTCTCCGATTGCAAAATCGTCCCAGCCACGGACAATAGACGGCCACAGTAAACCGGTCGCCAGGATGGTCGATGATGAAGAAAGAGTGTCGGGTAGTAATCTATAAAGAGGGCCTGCTGGGCAGCCTGTTTTTTGGCGAAGCCAAAGCCGACCCTGACAAAATGAGCCAGTTTCTCAGTAGCTATACCCGCGAAGGCTGGGAGGTAAAAACCATGTCGGTGGAGCGACGCCGTACCGCCCTGTTCTGGTCGCGGGAAGCGTATCTGTTTGTGCTTGAACGGCCCCTCTGACGGCGCCTGCGCCTGGTTTAACCGCTTAAGCCAGGCGTTGCCAGGTATCCGCGCTCAGGGCTGGCGGATATAGCCCTGCTCCTGCATGTTGCGCATGGCCTCCTCGCTGGCGCAGACCATCCCGGTGGTCAGCATGGCAAAACCAAAGCGCTGATAGAATGGGATTTTATCGGCCACCGCATAGATAAAGATTTTGCCGAAGGGCAGCAGCTGCTCCCGGATGGCCAGCATTAGCTGTTGTCCGTAACCCTGCCCCTGGCGATCGGGGACGATCGCCACATCCGACAAATAGCTGCTCCAGGTGCAGTCGCTGATGGCCCGCGCCACGGCAATCAGCTGACCGTGCTCATAGCCAAACCAGCAGAAGGTGCTATGGAGAAACGCCTGCTCCAGCTGCTGAACATCACGTTCATTCAGCCCGGCCTCGGCGACGATGGTCCTCACCCGCCACCAGTCTACCCGCCCAATCGCCTCTTTCCCCTCAATCACCATCATGACCTTGACTCCCGTTGTGTTCGGCATCTATCCCGAAAGACAGATGTAGCATGCCGCCGCAGGGGATGCCAGGCGAAAAAACGAACGGAACAAAGCGGGAAACGGAGGAAGGCAAAAAAAAACCGCCATGTGACTGGCGGTAAATCAATGCTTGCATGGATAGATTGTATTTTGCATTTTTCGCAGGCAGAGGATCCTGACCTCTCTACGTTTGATCCCGAGGTTAGCATGGTCAACCTCAATAAATCCTCAACGGCCTGCGGCTAGAGCTTCTCCACCAACGCTTTCAGCTGCGCCAGGGTCTGCTGCCGGTCCTCCGCGGCGGCGAGCGGCCACGCCGACTGGCGCACGATGAGCCGGGTCGGCAGCAGCTCGCGGATCCGCAGCTGCGGGGCCGCCATCAGAGCAATCAGCCGCTCCACGGCCCGCTTGCCCAGCAGATCGAAGTTCTGCGCCACCGTGGTGAGCGGCGGCTGAAAGTAGAGACTGTCGGCGGTGTCGTCATAGCCGGTCACCGATACCGCCTGGCTACCGCTGCGATTGAGCTGGGCCAGCGCGCTGAGTACCCCGAGCGCCATCTGATCGTTCGCCACCACAATGGCGCTGATCCGCGGCTGCAGGTGCAGCAGTTCAAAGGTTTTCTGCCAGCCGCTGGCGGCGCTCCAGTCTCCGAACACCGTGGTTGAACGGGCGATATTCAGACTGTGCAGCGCCTCGCGCCAGCTGGCGAGACGCAGACGAGCGGAAACCGAACTTTCCGGCCCTGCCAGCAGGCCAAATTCGCGATGCCCCAGCTCCCACAGATGGCGCACGCACGCCCCACAGCCGTCGCGATGATCGAAGCGCACGCAGCAGACATCGGCCTCCGGTGAGACGTCAAGAAACAGGCAGGCCATATCCGGGTTCTCTTTAACCAGTCGCTCGGCGGTAGCGCTCTCCAGCGGCAGACTAACGATCACTCCGCGAATATGCTGGGCGCGCAGTTCGTCCAGCCGGGCCTGCAGCGCGGCGAAGTCGGCCTGCGCCGGCATCGCTATCGCCACCTCCAGCTGGTGCAGGCTGGCATGGCTCTTTACCGCGGCGGCGATCTGCGAGGGGGCATGCAGGGTCAGCGAGGCAGTGATAAGCCCAATGGAGGGCGCTGCTTTGCCGGCGAGCAGCTGCGCCGAGCGGTTAGGTACGTAGTGCAGCGCCTGCATCGCGCGGATTACCTGCTCGCGGGTGCGGGCTGACACCACTTCAGGATGGTTCAGGACCCGGGAGACGGTCTGTTGGGAAACCCCGGCCGCGCGAGCGACATCCTCCAGGGTAGCGGTACGACGCGGCATTTTTTCTCCTCAGCAATAACAATGTCGTGCGCTAACATTTTATGTATAACGCGCGACAAAATACAGCGCTTTACCCTCGCTTTCGTGATCGTCTGTTAATTTCATTTCCGCCGTCGTTGCTGGACAAAACAAATTATCCGATAACGTTCTTTATCCTGTTTAGCGATCGACATTTTCTGACTTACCGGGGATTACTATGCCAATAAGCGATACCAGTCGCCGCCACGCGCCTGACTTCCACGCCGTCCTCGCCCGCGAAGACTGGCAGAACCAGACCATTACGCATCTCAACCGCCTGCCAGCGCATCCTGCGTTCGCCAGCTGGCGCGATGAGCTTGCCGCCCGCGATAATCGCCCTTCGCCTCGACGTCGTCAGCTGGACGGCGAGTGGCAATTTGCTTACGCCCGCAGCCCGTTTGCCGTCGATGCGCAGTGGCTGACGCAGGACCTGCCAGGCAGCCGCGGGACGCCCGTGCCCTCCAACTGGCAGATGGAGGGCTATGACGCGCCGATCTACACCAACGTCCGCTACCCCATCGACACCATCCCGCCGCGGGTGCCGGAGGATAACCCAACCGGCTGTTACTCCCTGCACGTTGCGATCGATGACGCCTGGCACACGGACGGACAGACGCAGATTATTTTCGACGGCGTCAACTCAGCGTTTCATCTGTGGTGCAACGGCGCCTGGGTCGGTTACTCCCAGGACAGCCGCCTGCCGGCGGCGTTCGATCTCAGCCCCTTCCTGCGCCCGGGCGACAACCGCCTGTGCGTGATGGTCATGCGCTGGAGCGCCGGCAGCTGGCTGGAAGACCAGGATATGTGGCGAATGAGCGGTATTTTTCGCTCGGTGTGGCTGCTGAATAAGCCGCACCAGCGGCTATGCGACGTGCAGCTGACGCCGACCCTTGACGCCCTCTGCCGCGACGGCGCTCTGCAGGTTCAGGCGACCGTCGAAGCGACAGAGGCGGCGCTTGCCGGGCTCTGCGTCGGGGTTAGCCTGTGGCGCGGCGAGCAGCCTGTCGCCGCCCATCGTCAGCCGTTAGGCACCCCGGCGGTGGATGAGCGCGGCCACTATGCCGAACGGGTCGATTTCTCCCTGGCGGTAGCGGCGCCGGCGCACTGGAGCGCGGAAACCCCGAACTGTTATCGCGCCGTGGTCACCCTGTGGCGTGGCGACGAACTGCTGGAGGCCGAGGCGTGGGATATCGGTTTTCGCCGCATCGAGATCGCCGACGGTCTGCTGCGCCTCAACGGCAAACCGCTGCTGATCCGCGGCGTTAACCGCCATGAACACCACCATTTGCGCGGTCAGGTGGTCAGCGAGGCAGATATGGTGCAGGACATTCTGTTGATGAAACAGAACAACTTTAACGCCGTCCGCTGCTCGCACTACCCCAACGCACCGCGCTGGTATGAGCTGTGCAACCGCTACGGTCTGTACGTGGTCGATGAAGCCAATATTGAAACCCACGGCATGGTGCCGATGAATCGGCTGTCCGACGATCCGGCGTGGCTGCCAGCCTTCAGCGCCCGCGTCACCCGGATGGTACAGAGCAACCGTAACCATCCGTGCATTATCATCTGGTCGCTGGGTAACGAATCTGGCGGCGGCGGCAACCATGAAGCGCTGTACCACTGGCTGAAGCGCAACGACCCGAGCCGTCCGGTGCAGTACGAGGGCGGCGGCGCGGATACCACCGCTACCGATATTATCTGTCCGATGTACGCCCGCGTCGAACGCGACCAGCCGATCCCGGCGGTACCGAAGTGGGGGATCAAAAAATGGATCAGCCTGCCCGGCGAGCAGCGGCCGCTGATCCTCTGCGAGTACGCCCATGCGATGGGCAACAGTCTCGGCAACTTCGCCGATTACTGGCAGGCCTTCCGCGAGTATCCGCGGCTGCAGGGCGGGTTTATCTGGGACTGGGCCGACCAGGCGATCTGCAAAACCTTTGACGACGGCAGCGTCGGCTGGGCCTACGGCGGCGACTTTGGCGATAAGCCGAACGATCGCCAGTTCTGTATGAACGGCCTGGTGTTCCCCGATCGCACGCCGCATCCGTCGCTGATCGAGGCGAAGCACGCCCAGCAGTATTTCCAGTTCGCCCTGCTGTCAACCTCGCCGCTGCGCGTGCGCATCGCCAGTGAATACCTGTTCCGCCAGAGCGATAACGAAGCGCTGCGCTGGCAGGTGCAGGCGGCCGGTGAAACCCTGTATCACGGCAATATGACGCTGGCGCTTCCCCCGGAGGGCAGCGACGAGATAACGCTGCTTGATGACCTGATTCTACCGCCAGGCGCCCGCGCGGTGTGGCTGACGCTGGAGGTGGTCCAGCCCCGGGCGACCGACTGGTCCCCGGCGGACCATCGCGTCGCCTGGCAGCAGTTTCCCCTGCCCGCCCCGCTGGCGCTGCCGGCGCCCACGGTGCCTGCCGGCGCCCCGGATCTGGTCGTCAGCGATGAGGCCTGGCAGATCCGCGCCGGCACGCAGTGCTGGACCGTCGATCGGCGGACCGGTTTGCTGAGTGGCTGGTCGCTTGCCGGTCAGGAGCAGCTGCTGACCCCCCTGCAGGATCAGTTTATCCGCGCGCCGCTCGACAATGACATCGGGGTCAGCGAAGTGGAGCGCATCGATCCCAACGCCTGGGTGGAGCGCTGGAAAAGCGCCGGCCTGTTCGACCTGGAGGCGCGCTGCGTGCAGTGCGATGCCCAGCGCCTGGCGAATGAGACCCTTGTCGACAGCCGCTGGCACTACCTGCGCGGCGACGAGGTGGTGATTGTCAGCCACTGGCGCATGCGCTTTACTGCGGACGGAACGGTGCGGCTGACGGTGGACGGCGAGCGCGCGGAAACGCTGCCGCCGCTGCCGCGGGTCGGACTGCACTTCCAGGTGGCGGATCAGCAGGCGCCGGTGAGCTGGCTGGGGCTGGGGCCGCATGAGAACTACCCCGACCGGCGGAGCAGCGCCTGCTTCGCCCGCTGGGAGCAGCCGCTGGCGGCGATGAGCACGCCCTACATCTTCCCGACGGAAAACGGCCTGCGCTGTGATACCCAGGCGCTGGACTGGGGACGCTGGCACGTCAGCGGTCATTTCCACTTCTCCGTTCAGCCATGGAGCACCCGTCAGCTAATGGAGACCGACCACTGGCACAAGATCCAGGCCGAAGACGGGGTGTGGATCACCCTCGACGGCCTGCATATGGGAGTGGGGGGCGATGACTCCTGGACCCCAAGCGTGCTGCCGCAGTGGCTCCTGACCCAAACGCGCTGGCAGTACGAGGTCTCATTGCGTTGCCTTTAATCCGTGGGGGCGGCAGCCCCCACCCTACAAACAGAATAACAAGGGATCATGGTGATGAAATTCTCTGAACTGGCGCCGCGAGAACGGCATAATTTTGTCTATTTCCTGCTGTTCTTTTTCTTTTACTATTTCATTATGTCGGCCTATTTTCCTTTTTTTCCGGTGTGGCTGGCGGACGTTAACCATTTAACCAAAACGGAAACCGGGATCGTCTTCTCCTCCATCTCGCTGTTCGCGATTATTTTTCAGCCGGTATTTGGTCTGATGTCGGATAAGCTTGGCCTGCGCAAACATCTGCTGTGGACCATCACGGTACTGTTAATTCTGTTCGCGCCGTTCTTTATTTTCGTTTTCTCCCCGCTGTTGCAGATGAATATTATCGCCGGTTCGCTGGTGGGCGGGATCTACCTGGGGATTGTTTTCTCCAGCGGCTCCGGGGCCGTGGAAGCCTATATCGAGCGCGTCAGCCGGGCAAACCGCTTTGAATATGGCAAAGTGCGGGTCGCTGGCTGCGTCGGCTGGGCGCTGTGCGCCTCGATAACCGGCGTGCTGTTCGGCATCGACCCCAATATTACCTTCTGGATCGCCTCCGGCTTTGCGCTGGTGCTAGGTCTTCTGCTCTGGCTGTCGCGCCCGGAGAGCAGCAACAGCGCCCAGGTTATTGAGGCGCTGGGAGCCAATCGCCAGGCCTTTTCGCTGCGCACCGCGGCCGAGCTGTTACGTATGCCGCGTTTCTGGGGCTTTATCGTCTATGTGGTGGGAGTCGCCAGCGTCTACGACGTGTTTGATCAGCAGTTCGCCAACTTTTTCAAAAGCTTTTTCGCCAGTCCGCAGCGCGGTACCGAAGTGTTTGGCTTCGTCACCACCGGCGGCGAGCTGCTCAACGCGCTAATTATGTTCTGCGCCCCGGCCATCGTTAACCGCATCGGCGCCAAAAACGCCCTGCTGACCGCCGGGATGATCATGTCAGTGCGCATTCTCGGATCGTCGTTCGCCTCATCGGCGGTAGAGGTGGTGATCCTCAAGATGCTGCATATGTTTGAGATCCCCTTCCTGCTGGTCGGGACCTTTAAATATATCTCCTCCGCCTTTAACCCGCGGCTCTCGGCCACCCTGTTCCTGATCGGTTTTAACCTGTCGAAACAGCTGTCCGGGGTGGTGCTTTCCGCCTGGGTGGGCCGGATGTATGACACCGTCGGCTTCCATCAGGCCTATCTGATCCTCGGCTGCATCACCCTGAGCTTCACCCTGCTCTCGTTCATCACCTTACGCGGCGGCAAAAGCCTGCTGCCAGCAGCGGAGACGCAGACCCCCGCCTGATCCCGGCGCTCCCGTCAGGGATGACGGGGGTCACGCCACAATGCGCGTTTCTCCGCCGCTATTCTCCAGCGCATAGCGCTGACAGGGCGCCCCGGCGGCGATAAGCTCCGCCAGCTCAGCCGAGTGGCTGGTCAGCCAGATCTGGCTGTAGCGGGAGGCCTCGACTATCAGCCGGGCCAGCGCCGGGAGCATGTCGCGATGCAGGCTGTTCTCCGGCTCATTGATCGCCAGAAACGCCGGCGGGCGCGGGCTGAGCAGCGCGACGGCGAGACAGAGAAAGCGCAGCGTGCCATCGGACATCTCCGCCGCCAGCAGCGGACGGCGGATCCCCTCCCGGCGCATTTTCAGGGCGAAACGCGAGTGCTCGTTTTCACAGTAAAACTGGCAGCCGGGAAAGGCGTCGGCGAGGATCTCGTGCAACATCTCCTCCGCGCCAATCTCGACAATGGTCTGAAAGGCGGCGGCCAGATTATGGCCATCGCTGTCGAGCACCGGCGAACGATACCCCACGGCCGGCTGGCGCAGCGGCGAGTGGCGACCAATGGCGAACTCATGGTAAAACCGCCAGCGGCGCAGGGTCTCCCGCACCCGCGACACTTCGGGAAAACGGTGCGGCTCGCCAAGCTGACCGAACACCGACTCGTTTTCATAAATACTCTCGGTGAAGGTGCTTTTCTCCCCGGTGACATCGACGAGGAACGCCGCCTGATTCTTGCGCTGCAGTACGCGGGAGGAAGGCCGACGGGAGTAGCCTGCCAGCCAGATGTGCTCTTCTTTGACGATGGGATCGAGCATGAACTGCGTCGGATAGGGCAATTTTTCCGGGAAACCTACCTGCAGTTCATAATCAAAGCTCTCCGTCCGACAGGCGATTTGCAGCCGGCGGGGATGGCGATCGAGGGGGGAACGATCTCCGGACCACATCATATTTTCCAGTCCGCCCTCTGCGCTGATAAACCCCGACAGCCTGCCGTCGGCAGCCGCGGTCAACAGATGGATGGCGTTGTAAATATTGGATTTGCCGCAGCCGTTAGGACCGAAGACAATGTTCAATGGCCCCAGCTCCAGTTCGATATCCCTGACTGAACGAAAGTTTTGTATACGGATGTACTGAATCATGATGCGTCCTGGCCCGGAGAGAGAAGGCTGCCACAGTAGCAAAGCCGCGGCATGGATACTATCGCATCCCCTCAGTCCGCCCGGGTTCAACAGAACATTTTTTTCATTCCGCGGGTCAGCGCCACCCGCGTCAGCTTATCGCTATCCTGATGGGCGTCACTAAAGACGCCAAAGAAATAGCGTTCATCGTCAATGGTTTGACTTACGATACGATAGCTGAGCGGTTGCCCGGACGGCGCACCGTATTGCGCAGGCGTCACCGAGACCTCGGTCGCATCGTCGGCGACGCTGACCAGCAGTCCATCCGCCTTACCGCCCACCAGCATGACCTTAATTATCGGGTGCACCAGTTCCTCCCGGGATGGCATAGATCATTGGCAAACCGCGCAGCGCGGCGGGCGTATCGTCAGCAATCAGCGGCGCCAGCCAGCGTGCGGTCTTAAGTACTTTCTTATAGTTCATTGCGGCCTTGAGTCAAAAAATAGCGTGCTTAGGCTGAGCTAAATATTGATTATTCGAAATAAAAGATGACAAATGATGAAGGAAAAAAGAGGAATTGTGAATCAGCAAAATACCGGGTTATTCTTATTCGTCACACCTTTTCTCGCCTTTATCGGCCCTTACACAAGGAAGTATTACGGTTATGCGTTATGTTCGCCTGTGCCTTATCTCACTGATTGCCGCCCTGCCACTGGCGGTATTCGCCAGCCCTCAGCCGCTTGAGCAGATTAAAATCAGCGAAGGTCAGCTGGCGGGCCGGGTGGGCTATGTTGAAATGGATCTGGCCAGCGGCCGCACGCTGGCCGCCTGGCGCGCCAGTGAGCGCTTTCCGCTGATGAGCACCTTTAAAGTGCTGCTCTGCGGCGCTGTGCTGGCCCGGGTGGATGCCGGCGACGAACAGCTGGATCGGCGGATCCACTACCGCCAGCAGGATCTGGTGGACTACTCCCCGGTCAGCGAAAAACACCTTGCCGACGGGATGACCGTTGGCGAACTCTGCGCCGCCGCCATCACCATGAGCGACAACAGCGCCGGCAATCTGCTGTTGAAGAGCGTCGGCGGCCCCGCGGGATTGACCGCTTTTCTGCGCCAGATCGGTGACAACGTCACCCGCCTTGACCGCTGGGAAACGGAACTCAATGAGGCGCTTCCCGGCGACGTGCGCGACACCACCACCCCGGCCAGCATGGCCACCACCCTGCGCAAGTTGCTAACCACCCCCTCTCTGAGCGCCCGTTCGCAGCAGCAGCTGCTGCAGTGGATGGTGGACGACCAGGTGGCCGGCCCGTTGATCCGCGCCGTGCTGCCGGCGGGCTGGTTTATCGCCGATAAAACCGGGGCCGGTGAGCGGGGCTCACGCGGCATTGTCGCCCTGCTCGGCCCGGACGGCAAAGCGGAGCGTATCGTGGTGATCTATCTGCGGGATACCGCGGCGACCATGGCCGAACGTAACGAGCAGATCGCCGGGATAGGCGCGGCGCTGATCGAGCACTGGCAGCGCTAGCCCGGCGAAGGCCGCGCGCCTTACCCGGCGCGCAGCACCTCACAGGCGTGCCGGGTGATATGGGCGGCGGCGGCATCGGAGAGATGCCGGTCGGTAATGATGGTGGTAAAGCGAGTCAAGGGCAACGCCATAAACGTGGCCACCTGATTGTATTTCGAACTGTCGCACAGCAGGATACTTCTGGCGCTGACCTGGCTGACGGTCTCCTTGACGGTGACTTTGTTCTCATCAGGGGTGAAAATTCCGCGGCTGTCCCAGCCGCTGGCGGAGATAAAGGCCGTATCGATAGCCAGGTGGCGCAAGGTGCGCGCCGCCGACTCGCCGACGCAGGAGCGGTTCTCCCGGCACAGGGTGCCGCCGGTGTGGATCACCCCGCACTGGCTGGCATCTATCAGCAGCTGGGTTATCTCAAAATCATTGGTGACCACCTGCAGGTCGTCCCGGTCGAGAATAGCCCGCGCCAGCGCCAGAGTGGTGGTGCCGGCATCAAGATAGATGCAGCTGTTTTTGGCAATGAGACTGGCCGCCAGCGCGCCGATAGCCTGCTTCTCTTCACTCTGCAGGGTGCTTTTCACCAGATGACTGGGCTCTGCGGCCAGCCGGCTGACGGCGCGCACGCCGCCCGAGACGCTGACCAGCAGCCCCTGTTCTTCCAGCTTACTGACGTCCCGACGGATAGTCATATGGGACACGCCGAGGATCTCCGTCAGCTCATTAATGCTTACCGCCCCACGCTGCTCCACCAGGGCTAAAATACGCTGATGACGTTCAATTGGAATCACCGCTCTCCCCTTACCATTTTTTCACACCAGACCACACCACTCACGCCGGGAGCCTGACGATACCCTGTACTGTTATCGCGCTTGACCGCTGTTTTTACGCTATTTTAGGGCAAGAATCGACGTCGTGCAGCCACTTTCCGCCTGTGAATTTTTTATATTGATGTGGGTTATTCGTGATAACTCTCACATAATTTCACATGATAACGCTTTACTCTATCATTAAATCACATTAATTAACGAATATTCACAAGGAGACCGTCATGACTGCACACACTAACGTCTGCGTGATTGGACTGGGTTCGATGGGCATGGGCGCCGCTCGCGCCTGCCTGCAGGCGGGCCTGAACACCTGGGGGGTGGACATCAACCCCGACAACTGCCGCGCGCTGCTGGAGGCGGGCGCCAAAGGCGCAGGCTCCAGCGCGGTGCCTTTCGCCGCTGAGCTGGATGCGGTCGTACTGCTGGTGGTCAATGCCGCCCAGGTGCGGGGGATCCTGTTCGGCGAGAGCGGCCTCGCCGCCCATCTGAAGCCGGGCACCGCGGTGATGGTGTCGTCAACCATCGCCGCCGCCGATGCCCAGGCGATAGCCGTAGCGCTGGCAGAATACCAGCTCTTGATGCTCGACGCGCCGGTATCGGGCGGCGCAGTGAAAGCGGCCGCCGGCGACATGACGGTAATGGCCTCCGGGAGCGATGCCGCCTTTGCCCGCCTCGCGCCAGTGCTGGATGCGGTGGCCGGCAAAGTCTACCGCATTGGGAGCGACATTGGCCTCGGCTCAACGGTGAAAATCATCCATCAGCTGCTGGCCGGGGTGCATATCGCCGTCGCCGCCGAAGCGATGGCACTCGCCGCCCGCGCCGGCATCCCGCTGGAGACGATGTACGATGTGGTGACCCACGCGGCGGGTAATTCGTGGATGTTTGAGAATCGTATGCAGCACGTCCTGGATGGCGATTACTCGCCAAAATCCGCCGTCGATATTTTTGTCAAAGATCTCGGTCTGGTGAATGACACCGCCCGGGCGCTGACCTTCCCGCTGCCGCTCGCGACCACCGCGCTGAATATGTTCACCTCCGCCAGCAACGCCGGATTCGGCCGGGAAGATGACAGCGCGGTGATCAAGATTTTCAACGGCATTACCCTGCCGGGCCATAAACAGTGAGGAGAGACAAGATGCAGCTTGGTGTCATTGCCGATGACTTTACCGGCGCCACGGATATTGCCAGCTTCCTCGTGCGCAACGGCATGCCGACCGTGCAGCTAAACGGCGTACCGCCCCACGAACTGCCGTTGACCAGTGAAGCGGTGGTGATCAGTCTGAAAACGCGATCCTGCCCGGTGGAAACCGCCGTCAGCCAGTCCCTGGCGGCCCTGCGCTGGCTGCAAGCCCGGGGCTGTCAGCAATTTTATTTTAAGTATTGTTCCACTTTCGACAGCACCGCGCAGGGTAACATTGGCCCGGTACTGGATGCGCTGCTGGCAGAGCTGGGCGAGACGCGGACGGTGATATCACCGGCGCTGCCGGTGAACGGCCGCACGGTCTATCAGGGGTATCTGTTTGTCGGCCAGCAGTTGCTCAATGAGTCCGGGATGCGCCACCATCCGGTGACGCCAATGGAGGATGCCCACCTCGGCCGCTTAATCGAACGCCAGGGCGGCGGTAAAGCGGCGCTGATAGCCTGGCCGATTGTCGATCAGGGGCCGGAAGCGGTCGCTGCCGCGCTGGCGGCCATCAGCGATCCGGCGGTGCGCTATGTGGTGCTCGATGCCCTTAGTGAACAGCATTTGCTGACCCAGGGGGCGGCGCTGCGGGAGATGAAGCTGGTCTCCGGCGGCTCTGGTCTCGCCATCGGCCTCGCCCGCGACTGGGCGCAGCGCCACGGAACCCAGGGTGAAGGATCCCTGGCGGGCATGCCGCTGCCCGGCCCGGCGGTGGTGCTCTCGGGCTCCTGTTCGCTGATGACCAACAGCCAGGTGGCGGCCTATCGTGAACAAGCTCCCGCCCGCGCCGTTGACTTAAGCGCCTGCTTTACCGATCTCGAAGGCTATGTCGGGACGCTGGCAGCCTGGGTGGACGCAAACCGCGATGCGCCGCTGGCGCCGATGGTCTATGCCACCACCGAGCCGCAAACGCTGCAGCGGATCCAGGCGCAGTATGGCGACAAGGCCAGCAGCGAAAGGGTGGAACAATTGTTCGCCGCCCTCGCCGCCGCGCTGAAAGCGAAAGGATTCACCCGCTTTATTGTGGCCGGAGGGGAAACGTCGAGCATCGTGGCGCAGACGCTGGGGGTCGAGGCGTTCCATATCGGGCCGACGATCTCCCCTGGAGTTCCCTGGGTGCGTGACACCCGCCAGCCGCTCTCCCTGGCGCTGAAGTCAGGGAATTTCGGCGATATCTCGTTCTTTGCCCGTGCCCAGCAGGAGTTTTGTCATGACTGAGCAACAGCTGCGAGATGAGATGGTGCAAATTGGCGCCTCGTTGTTTAACCGCGGTTATGCCACCGGCTCCGCCGGCAATCTGTCGCTGCTGCTGCCGGACGGCAACCTGCTGGCGACGCCGACCGGCTCCTGCCTGGGCGAGCTGCAGGCGCAGCGGTTGTCGGTGGTCACCCTGCAAGGCGAATGGCTCGCCGGTGACAAACCGTCGAAAGAGGTCGCTTTTCACCGGGCGGTCTATTTGCATAACCCGGCCTGCAAGGCGATCGTCCACTTGCATAGCCACTATTTGACCGCGCTCTCCTGCCTGCAGGGGCTCGATCCGCACAATTGTATTCGCCCCTTTACTCCCTACGTGGTGATGCGGGTCGGCGACGTCCCGGTGGTTCCCTACTACCGACCGGGTGACGACCGCATTGCCGAGGCGCTGGCCGGGCTGGCGCCGCGCTATAACGCCTTTTTACTGGCCAACCATGGTCCGGTGGTCACCGGCTCATCGCTGCGCGAAGCCACCAACAATACCGAAGAGCTGGAAGAGACCGCGCGGCTGATGTTTACCCTCGGCAATCGCGAGATCCGTTACCTGACCGCTGACGAAGTGGATGAACTGAGATAAAACCATGCCAAAATTCGCTGCAAATTTATCCATGCTGTTTACCGAGCTGCCGTTCCTGGACCGCTTTGCCGCCGCCGCCCGCGCCGGTTTCGAAGCCGTGGAGTTTCTGTTCCCCTATGAGTATGCCGCCGGGGAAATTAAACAGCGCCTGCAGGAAAACCAGCTGCAGCTGGTGCTGTTTAATACCCCGCCCGGCGACGTTAATGCCGGGGAGTGGGGTCTCGCCGCCCTGCCGGGCAGGAGCGCCGAGGCCCGGCGTGATATTGAGCTGGCGCTGGAGTATGCCTGCCAGCTGGATTGTCCGCAGGTGCATATCATGGCCGGCGTGGTGCCGCCGGGGATGGATCGCGCGGCCTGCGAGGCCGAGCTTGTCGATAACCTGCGCTACGCCGCCGAGTGCTTTGCCCGCCACGACAAGCGAGTGCTCATTGAAGCCCTGAATCCGCAGACCAAACCGGGCTATCTCTACCACAGCCAATATCAGACGCTGGAGATAGCGAAGCGGGTCGACCGGCCAAACATCGCGGTGCAGTTAGATCTGTTTCATGCGCAGAAAGTGGACGGTAATTTAAGCCATCTTATTACTGAGTATGCCGGTCAGTACCGCCATATTCAGATAGCCTCCCTGCCCGACCGCCATGAACCGGACGAGGGCGAGATTAATTATTCATGGATCTATGCGTTACTGGATAAAGCGGGCTATGACGGTTGGATCGGCTGCGAATATATCCCCAGGGCGGATACCCTTTCCGGACTGGAATGGTTTTCGCCCTACCGGAAAAAATAAAGCGCAGTTCTAAAAATATAACTCTCTGTATACCTGTTAATACCCGAGGCAAAACTATGTCGACATCGGCGCTGTTACTTATTGCGTTAGCCAGCGTAGTGCTGTTGCTCCTGCTGGTGATCAAAGCGAAAGCGCATCCTTTTGTGGCGCTCCTGATCGTCAGCCTGCTGGTGGCGTTCGCCACCGGCATTCCGGCGGATAAAATCATTACCACCATTGAAAAAGGGATGGGCGGCCTGCTCGGCCATATCGCCAGCATTATTATTTTGGGATCAATGCTGGGGGTGCTCATTGAAATATCCGGCGGCGCCGAATCGCTGGCGAAAACGCTGACCGGCGTGCTGGGTTCTAAACGGACGATTGCCGCCTTAACCATCGTTGCTTTTATTCTCGGCACGCCAGTCTTCTTTGAAGTCGGCTTTATTATCATCATTCCGTTAATTTACGGCTTCAGTAAAGTCGCTCATATGTCGCCGTTGAAGTTTGGCCTGCCAATGGCCGGAGTGATGTTAACCGTCCACGTGGCATTGCCAACCCACCCTGGCGCGGCGGCCGCGGCAGGTATTCTGCATAGCGATGTCGGCTGGCTGATGCTGGCGGGGATTGGGGTGTCGGTCGTGGTGGGTATCGTGGGTTATTTTGTCGCACGGTCGATCAATCAGCGCCATTATCATCTGTCGATTAACGTGCTGGAACAGCAGCAAACGGCCGAGGTGCCCGACCTCTCCGTCAACGCGCAGCAGACCCGACTGGCGCCGCCGAATGCGCTGGTTATCGGCGGGCTGATCGTGGTGCCCATCGTGCTGATTGTTTCCGGAACGCTCTGTCAGGCCTTGCTGCTGCCGGAAAACGCGATTCGCCAGCTGATGACCGTCATTGGCACCCCGCCCGTCGCCCTGCTGATCTCCCTGGGGCTGGCCAGCTGGACGCTGGGCATCCGGCGGGGTATGAACCTGAAAAAGCTGGGAGAAGTGACCGGCAGCGCGATCCCCTCCTCGGCGGACGTTATCCTTGTCGCCGGCGCCGGCGGCGCCTTTGGCGGGGTGCTGGTCGCCTCCGGCATCGGCAATGCCTTAGCCGAGGCGCTGGAGACGATTCATCTGCCGCTGATGCCAGCCGCTTTCCTGCTGTCGCTGGTGCTTCGGGCCTCGCAGGGCTCGGCCACCGTGGCGATCCTCACCACCTCCGGCCTGCTGTCACAGGCGGTTGCCGGGCTGGAGCCGCTCCAGCTGGTGCTGGTGACGCTGGCGACCTGCTTCGGCTCACTCGGATTGTCACACGTCAACGATGCCGGATTTTGGGTGGTCACGCGCTATCTGGGGCTCTCGGTGCCGGACGGACTCAAAACATGGACCGTACTGACAACCATCATGGGGGTGACGGGCTTCCTCATTACCTGGCTGCTGTGGTTTTTACTGTGAAGTTTATTTGGGTGGCTCCGGCCACCTTATTGGGTCCCCCTCGCGGGGACTGACTCATTATCGCTGCCCGGCTGCTGAGCCGCCGCTTTCAGCGTCACCGGTATAAAATAGCGTACGTGATAGCACCTCTCTTCTGTATCTCCGCCTTCCGTATGGCGTGCCATGAAACATTCTATGTCATACCCGTCGCGACGGCTTACCCCCAGCGTTGGCAGCAGATCCAGATAGAGATCGCTGGACAAACGGGCATAGCGTGACCAGCTGCCGTAGAAATCAACTCCGACATAGAGTCCCGACCGGGCGGTCAACGTGGACGATGGCTTTCGCGTCTCATGACAACCAACAAAGGCGTTAATCTCGACGTTAAGCTCATTTTGACGCGCCGCGGCGTAATCAGAGAGTATGGAAAGCGAGCCTTCTCCGGTGGTAAAAAAACGGTCAACCTTTTGTCTGATAGCCGTCTTGGCGGTGCGTTGCAGCACCATATCCGACAGGCGCAGTTCATACTTCATCGGGTAGCCATAATAGACCCGCTCCGGCAGGGAACAGATCCGCGCCAATGGCAGACGTTCATCATCAGGGGAGAATTTTTTTAACAGTTTTGCCGTATCCCAGTGCGCTGCGCATCGGTATTCCCGTGGCGAAAGCGAGAACCGTTTCTTAAACTCGCGGGAAAAGGTCTGCGGCGAATCGTAACTTAACTGCCAGGCTATAGCGGCGATCGGTTGCCGCGTTAAGCGCAGACTGACCGCTGCGATGGTCAAGCGCCGCAGGCGAATATACTGCCCGATGGGTAACCGGCCGTATTGATAAAACACCTCGTACACAAACCGACGCGAATAGCCCATATACTGTGCCAGGTCATCGATCGCCGGGTTACAGTAGATATTATCCTCCAGCCACGCCAACATTTTTAAATAGAGCTTCTGCTTCATAAGCACTACATACTTCCTGTAATCTTGTCCTCCGCTAATTCTAACAACAGATACTGGCTATCACTAAGCTTTTTATGCATCGCAAAAATAAAAAATCATCAAAACGCTTAAAACGCTGATCGATATATCCTTAACATTTTGTTTATTAGGAACTTTCGCATACCAATACACCGATATCTCACTTTTCCAGGCAGATATTGCATTAATGAAAAACATCCCTTAGATTACCCCGGCTAAAAAACGTCTGCACCTCACCATTATATTCTTTAATTTATTCTGACACCTTTTTTAATACCCAACAGGGAAGTTATATGACGAATTTTTTGATCAATATAAAAAATCACTATTTGCGGGTTGCTATTGCGGAACTGGTGGATGAAGCGATGAAGACCTACGGGGGATCAGAGTATCAGTTTTCTCAACAATGGAACGCGGATGGGATGGCGCAAGCTAATGTGATCTTCACGGAAATGGTGGCGGGAGAATGGTACCTGTGTCATGACCTGTTTCAGCATGCCCCAGAGCAATACACACTTTTTATTTTTCAGGATAATGAACAAGCTACCGCCGAAGAGGGTTTACCCAACTGTCTGCGGCAGGCGGTGTTTATGCCTCCCCACGCTCCCGTTCAGCTTCTTAAAGATGAGATAGCCAGCGCGATTCAGCGCTCCCTGCCACCTCATCATGACCCATCCTTCAATCGCCTGCGGCGTTGCATCAATTGCGCCTGCAAGACGGTCAGCGATGCGCAAACCAAAGTCATTTACGCATTCAGTATTGGATTAAGTCCGCATGAAGTCGCCGCGGCGCTTAAAATTAGCCATAAAACAATTCATTCGCATAAAAAGAATATTATGTGCAAGTTCAATTTAAACAGCCGCCAGCAATTTAACAACCTCGTAAAACTACTCGCAAGACGTTAATACAATCGCCATTGTATTACCTCTGCAGATTATCTTCTGGAACGGAAGACGTAGCGTCTTTTGCGTCTTTCCCGAATGTAAGAAACACCACTCCACAAAGAAATAATGGGGCAGAGAATCAGGCATAAAATAATAAACAAGTCACTCATAGCAGACCTAAAAAAAGAAATTTAACCTGGACTGATATTATGCATTCCATTTTATCGAGGCAAGACCAGCATCGCTTTTTGAGAGCGTGAAATAGAATGGTAGGATAATTCCTGGTGACGAGTATTAACCGGTAAGTTAATACGCTGAGCCAATATTTCCAAAAAATGCGATCGGTCTGTTTGCCCTTTTTTGCATTGAGCATGCGAAAAAGATAGCTAAACTTTAGATTCCCTGTAGAGTGAAGGTAGTCACCAAGTGAAACTCACGTTCCGCGTGCGGACATCACGGTTAGTTAAAGGGCACCAAATACAGACTCCCTATCTGGGGGGCAGGCCATACTTTTCTCAACATGCGCTGCACAGGCCATCGCAGCTTTGCTGCAGCGACCGGAATGACTAATGCTAACCACCCTGATTTATCGCAGCCAGGTTGATCCTGACCGCCCGCTCACCGATCTCGACGCTTTAATTCATCGCGCCTGCGGGAAAAATACGCCCCTTGGCATCACCGGCATTCTGTTGTTTAACGGCCTGCAGTTCTTCCAGGTGCTGGAAGGGAGCGAAGAGAGTCTGGAGTCGTTATTCCACGAAATACAAAGCGATCCGCGCCATCGCGATGTGGTTGAGCTGATGCGCGACTATTCGGCCTACCGTCGCTTTCGCGGCACCGGGATGCGCATGTTGGATCTCCGTCTTTACGATAACGATGGCGCGTTGGAGGAGATCCTGCGCATTAGCTCGTTCGGGGTCACCGAGCCAATCAACGACCGGATGTTCCGACTGATTAACGCCTTTATCGCTAACGGTGGGCGCTATTGTCTCCCCGAGCCGTTGCAGCCTTCTCGCTGGACGATGAAGGCCGCCGGGGGCACAGCCACGCCGCGTCATCTGCCCGATCAACCCTGCCAGTTTGCCTTGCAGGCTATCGTCGAACCAGCGAAAAAGCGAATCTCCTCCTTTGAAGCGCTGATCCGCAGCCCTACCGGCGGATCCCCTGTGGAGATGTTTGCCGCCATCCCGGCGGAGGATCGTTACCGTTTCGACCTCGAGAGCAAAGCATATGCCTTCTCTCTCGCAGGTCAGCTACCGCTTGGCAAACACCAACTGGCCATTAACCTGCTGCCCGGTTCGCTGTATAACCATCCTGACGCCGTCGGCTGGCTGATGAACAGCCTGCTGGCGGCCGGCCTCAGGCCGGACCAGGTGCTGATAGAGGTCACCGAAACGGAGGTGATCACCTGCTTCGACCAGTTCCGCAAGGTGCTCAAAGCGCTGCGCGTCGCGGGCATGAAGCTGGCCATCGATGACTTTGGCGCGGGTTACTCCGGCCTGTCGTTACTGACCCGCTTTCAGCCTGATAAAATCAAAGTGGACGCAGAGCTGGTGCGCAACATTCATATCAGCGGCACCAAGCAGGCGATTGTCGCCTCGGTCGTCCGCTGCTGCGAGGATTTAGGCATCACGGTCGTGGCGGAAGGCGTTGAAACCCTGGAGGAGTGGTGCTGGCTACAGTCGGTTGGCATTCGCCTGTTTCAGGGCTTCCTGTTCTCCCGGCCTTGTCTGAATGGCATCGGGGAGATTCTCTGGCCGGTAGAGCGCCAGGCTGCGGATTTGTAAGGGCGCAGCGTCCGGTAGCGTCACTGCCAGTGGGCGAGTTTTTCGCCCAGCGCCGCCATGGCGAAGCGCACCGCTTGTGCCACCACTGCCTCGCAGTCACCGGTAAAGCGCATCCGTTGGGTTTCGATCTGGCCGCGAAAGTTCCATGCAAACCATACCGTCCCGGCGGGAGTTCCATCCACCCCTCCTTCCGGCCCCGCATAGCCGCTGATGGCGATGGCGATATCGGCCCCGGCTAACGTCAAAATACCGGTCGACATTTCCTGAACGCACGCTTCGCTGACAGCGCTATGTACCGCCAGGGTTTCCGCGCGGACCTGGAGCACGTTGCGCTTGGCTTCATCGCTGAAGGTAACCACGCCGGTATCATAAAAGGCCGCGGTATCAGCCTGAGCACAGAGCGCCGCCGCCAGATTGCCACCGGTGCAGGATTCCGCCGTGGTCAGTCGCCAGCCTCTCGCAATAAGCGCCCGGGCCACCCGAGCGGTCAATTCATGGGTATTTTGTGCGTCTTTATCGATTTGGTCCGTCATTCTGACACCTCGCCGACTTTTAGAAGGAACACAGCCTCACAGGCCCTGTTTACAGGATAGCATATCGATTTCTCTGATCGCCGGGAGGCCGTTTACGCCTCCTTTAGCGGATAATATAAAGGCCCGCAGCGCGGGCCTTGAAATGAACAACTTTAGGACAGAGGCGCAATCAAACTTTATGCTCGATCACCCTGCCTTGATTCTCAATCGCAATTTTGCGCGGTTTTTCGCTCTCGGGTATTTCCTGATGGATAGCAATTTTTAAGATCCCGCTATCCAGCTGCGCCTGATTAATCTGGGCGTGTTCAGGAAGCGAGAAACTGAGCTGGAAATCAGCCCGACGAATGCCTTTATAAATCCAGCCCTGGCTGCCGCCGGAATGATTTTCGGTTTGCGCGCGTTTGCCGGTAATATGTAAATTACCGCCTACGGTCTCTATTTCCAGTTCATCATCTTTCCAGCCTGGTACGCTGACGCTGAGCAGAAAATTACTGTCATCCACTTTCTGTAAATCGTAGGCAGGTAAGGTACCCACCGGCGTATCGCCAGTTAACTGGCTGAAAAGACGGTCAATACGATTAAAGCGATCGGCAAAAAGGGAATCAGCAAATACCGGGAGTGCTGACAAGGTTTTGAGTGCCATCATTAACCTCCTGAATATCCATTCAAAAGCTCAACATAAAGGCAAGCATTGCTTGTCCGCTATATAAAATAATAGCTAAAGCGCGTTTTTCAAGACCTGAAATAAAAATTTTCTTCGTCAGTCACCGTGAGAAATAACCAGGTCAGGTGGCAAAGTAACCCCCGCCCGACGGCGGGGGTGTGGTGCTTCTGAGTCCCATAACTGATGCTGTTTAACATTCAATAAACAGAAGCGACATGTATATATAACTTGTACAATGGGATGTCAACGCCCGAAACACGACGCATCCCCCTGCCAGTGGCTTCCTGCAACAGCGCAGGGAGAAACACGGCTCCCCGCATTATCCCTCCGTCAAGAGCGGTGCCTCGATATGACATCCGCCTCGCTGGCGCCAGACGTAAAGACGCTGGTGAAAAGATAATCCGTCAGGGAAGGAACCTTTCTCGTCCCCCCGTGCCTAATAATCTGCATACGCACTTTCTGAGGCATCATAATGACCAGCATTTTTATCTCTACCACCCTGTTCGCCCTCTTCGCGTCGATGTTGATCGGTCTGGGGATGGTATGGAGAGGCATTTCCAACAACCCGGATAACTAATCTTTTTCTACGCCGTTGCCTTTCGTCTGTTGCAGCGGCGGGTAAACACCCCACCTTCAACTCCATCTACACGCCTTGTTCAGGCGACATATACTCAGTACTTGCGCCTGCGTACATTTTTCGCAATAGCAATTCACATGGTGAATACGTAACTTCAATTAATATATTTCAGGCCAGAATTATGGCCTGCAATATAGGCAACTTAAACAGTATGTGCCTAGGCGTCAGCCATACGCCTGGGAGAAGGGATCACAATCGCATGATTTCAAAATCATTTCTCACAACGCCCCCTCCATGATGAACTATGCTTTCCTTTAGACATTATGCTGGAGGTGGCGATGTGCGGACGTTTTGCGCAAGCACAGACGCGGGAAGAATATCTGGCTTATCTTGCCGAAGAGGCTGAATACGATATCCCCTGGGACCCGGCGCCGATTGGGCGGTATAACGTGGCACCCGGGACAAAAGTGTTACTCCTGAGTGAAAGGAATGCGCAACTCCACCTCGATCCCGTTTACTGGGGTTATGCGCCAGGATGGTGGGATAAATCCCCGCTGATCAACGCCCGCGTTGAGACCGCAGCCACCAGCAGGATGTTCAAACCGCTGTGGCAGCACGGGCGGGCGATCTGCTTCGCCGACGGCTGGTTTGAGTGGAAAAAGGCCGGAGAGAAAAAGCAGCCCTACTTCATCCAGCGCAAGGATGGCCAGCCGATATTTATGGCCGCTATTGGCAGCACGCCCTTCGAACGCGGGGATAGCGCCGAAGGATTTTTGCTGGTGACCGCTGCCGCCGATCGCGGTCTTGTCGATATTCATGACCGCCGGCCGCTGGTCCTGGCGCCGGAAGCCGCCCGGCAATGGATGAGGCAAGAAGTCACCGGCGCGGAAGCGGTGGAGATTGCCAGGGACGGAGCCGTCACCGCCGACGATTTCATCTGGCATGCGGTATCGCGGGCGGTCGGCAATGTCAACAATCAAGGGCCAGAGTTAATTGAGCCAGTAGAATGAACGCATGATTCTGTGAGCAATCCCCACCTGATGCGCCGGCTGCGGTGCGATCCAGCCTTGCGAATAAGCGCCCGCGGGTTACCCCGACTGGCTTAACCACTCGCTTAAGGTCAACGAATAGAGCAGACTCGGCGGTGCATCTTTTACATCAGCAATATCGTTAATGTACCTCATCCCGGCTTTCTCGAGAACTTTCTGCGAAGCCAGATGGTTAGCCCGGACAACCGCTGACATCTCCGCAAGTTTAAGCGCCTCGAAGCCATATCTTATCGCGCCAATCGCAAACTCGGTGGCCAGTCCTTTTCCCCATGCCTCAGTGGAAAACCGATATCCGAGATTGTTAATGGTCACATCGTTATAACTGCGTAGACTTACGCCGCCAAAGCCAATGATTTTTCCCGGGGTATCACGCGCCGATATGGCCCAGTTGCCAAATCCGCGATCGTGCCAGTGGGCAAGCCAGCGCTGGAGAACCGTACTGGCATAGTCAATATCCGGATAGGGCCCTGCGGGATTAAAGGTATTTGTCGCCGGATCGCCATAAATTCGGTATAGATCGACAACATCTTCAGCCATGACAGGGCGAAGACGCAGGCGATGAGTCTCAATATGCAAACGTATCTCCTTGACGAATGAGGTGGGCAGTGCTCCTCCCTGCCGATCAAAACCCTACGATGAGCTCAACCAGTGATGAGGAGCGGTCGAGGAACAGACCCTCGACAATTCTACAATAGTATCTGCCCGGCGATACGCCCAATCCCCATCGAAAAAAGCATGGCCAGCGAGCTCCAGAACGTAATTCTGATGATCGCCCTGACAGGCGGTGCGTTACTCACAACGGAAGAGAGATAGCCCAGCGCAGCCAGTGAAAAAAGTGTAGAAAAAAAGATAGAGATGGATATCAATTTTGCTGGCGATAACAAGGCAACGATCAAAGGCAACCCCGCCCCGACGGAAAAACTCACTGCCGAAAAGAGAGCCGCCTGCAAAGGTCGCGCAGAAAGGACATCCGTTAACCCCAGTTCTTCGCGGGCATGAGCCTCCAGTGCGTCTTTAGCCATAAGCTGCTCTGCTACCTGCCGGGCAAGCGCTGGCTCCACACCACGTTGGATATAAAGTGATGTCAACTCCCGCACCTCTCCCTGATAATCTGCGTCAAGCTCGCTTTTTTCCTGGGCAAGCGCCGCGGCTTCGGTATCCGCCTGGGATGATACCGAAACATATTCTCCTGCGGCCATAGACATGGCGCCAGCAACCAGCCCGGCGACCCCCGCCAGTAGTACACCCGAAGAGCCGCTGTTTGCAGAGGCGACGCCGAGCACCAGGCTTGCGGTTGAGACAATCCCGTCATTTGCTCCCAGAACCGCAGCCCTTAGCCAGCCGACGGTTTCGATGCTGTGTCGTTCAAGATGCATGTCGTTTCCCTTTAAATACGCATCCTCATCGGAATTAGAAAATGCAGAACATTAATCAATAATCGCTTGTTTCCTTTGACGGCGAAAGGAGAGAAAGATATGCAGCACTCCCATCGCACCATGTGCCCAGAAATAGGTTTCAATGAACACCGTCAGAAACTTATGCCAATGAAGGACTGTTTCCGCCAGCGACGGTGACGCCCATGACGCGGTGTCCAGTACAAACCAGAGTCCACCACAGAGTGCGACCGCTAACAGTGCCAGTACGCCAAGCCCCTGAATCATTGCCGCTATGCCCCCAGCATGGGCTTCAGGAAGACGAAATGTCATCAGCTGTTTACTGTCTTCAACCACACCACGAAAATCAAACGTCGACCAGGCAAAATAGTATCGAAACCCGCGCGTATTAAGCATCCAAACCAGCATCACCGCACCAAGCGCAATCAGCGCTAATCCCGAGACAATATGAAACCATGTGACGACCCCGGTAATATTCAGGTCGCGAAGCGCCTCACTTTCAGTGAAATTAGAGCTAATAATCTGCAGCAGAATCAGGGTGGCGACAATAATATGCAGCATGCGGAAAAAAGGGGTGTCTTTATGCGGTAGTGCATTACGTAACTGTTCGTTCATGATTTGGCCATTTTATGAGAGGATTGGCGAGGTCAGTATCCTGCCTGTTTGTTAATTAAACCTTAACACCCGTGTTTGCAGGGAAATAAGTGGCGCCTGATGTCCTCTTTTTCTGTGTTTGGAAAACGGACAAAGTCGCTGTCCCCTGTGCCGCCCCGTTACTGCGACGGAAATATCGCCGGTATAGTTTTTTCTCAGAATTTGAGGGGGGACTGGGGAGAACAGTGTGGAGACATTTGAGGAACAAAAAGGGGTCAAAAACCGGGCATCGAGCCCGGTTATCGTGTCATCCTGAGAAGGCCCTACTCACTCAGCCCGCGATTTTTCAGCATCGGCTCAATCTGTGGATCGTGTCCGCGCCACTGGCGATAAAGTTCAGCTAAATCAGTGCTATTGCCGCGCGACAGAATCGCTTCCCGGAAGCGCTGACCGTTCTCACGGGTCAAACCGCCCTGCTCCACGAACCACTGATAGCCGTCATCGGCCAGCATCTGGGTCCACAGATAGGCGTAATAGCCTGCCGCATAGCCCCCGCCGAAGATATGGGAGAAGTAGCTGCTGCGATAGCGCGGGGGAACGGCCGCCAGATCCAGTTGCTCATCCCGAAGTATCTTCTGTTCAAACGCATCCACCTCGTCCGGTAACGCAGTGGTCGACAGCGTGTGCCAGCGCATATCGAGCAGCGCGGCGGCTAGCAGCTCGCTCATGTCATATCCTTTATTGAAAGTTGCCGCACGCAACATATTGTCGCGCAGCGCCTCCGGCATCGGCTCTCCGGAGCGATAATGCTTCGCATAATGGGCAAATACCTGCGGATGGCTGGCCCAGTGTTCGAAGATTTGCGACGGGAACTCGACAAAATCCCGCGGGGTATTGGTGCCGGAGAGGCTGGCATAACGCTGGTTGGCGAACAGCCCGTGCAGGGCGTGGCCAAACTCATGGAACAGGGTGATCACCTCATCCCATGACAACAGCGCGCTCTGCTCGCTCTGCGGCCGGGTGTAGTTGCAGACGTTATAGATAACCGGGCGCTGCTCCCGCAGGGTCGACTGTTCGACAAACACGTCCATCCACGCGCCGCCGCTCTTTGAATCGCGCGCGAAATAATCACCATAAAACAGCGCCATCCCTTCGCCATTGTGGTCGAAGATCTCCCAGACCCGCACATCCGGGTGGTACACCGGGATGTCAAAGCGCTCCACGAAGCGGAGCCCAAAGAGCTGCGATGCCGTCCAGAAGACGCCGTCCTGCAGCACGCGCTCGAGGGCAAAATAGGGTTTAAGCTGCGCGTCATCAATGGCATAGGCAGCCCGCCGCACCTGCTCGCTGTAGTAAAGCCAGTCCCATGCCTGCGCGTGAAACGCCCCGCCTTCGTTGTCGATCACCTGCTGGATGTCCGCCAGCTCACGTTCCGCCCTCGCCCGCGCCGCCGGCGCGATCTGACGCATAAAGCCCAATGCCTCCGCCGGGGAAGCCGCCATTTGATCGGTCAGCGCCCAGCTGGCGTAATCTGCCGCCCCCAGCAGTTCCGCCTGCTGCGCGCGGATCGCCGCCAGCCGCAGCACCAGACTACGGGTATCATGCTCATCGCCCTGCTGATTGCGCGTCCAGCCGGCGGCGAAAAGATTTTCCCGCGTTTGCCGGTCGCGCAGCGCAAGCAGCTGCGGCTGCTGGGTGGTGTTGGTCAGCGTCAGCAGCCAGCGATCGCTGAGCCCTTTTCCGCGCGCCGCCTCGGCCGCCGCCGCTATCTCCTCATCGTTCAGGCCGTCCAGTTGATGTCGGTCATCGACCACCAGGCCGCCGCTTTTCGCCGCCCCCAGCAGCCGCTGCTGGAACTGACTTTGCAAAGTGGCCGCTTCAGTGTTCAGCGCGCGCAGCACCGCCTTCTGCGCCGGGTCCAGCGTTGCCCCGGCGTGAACAAAACGTTGCCATGTCAGGGTCAGGAGACGCAGGGATTCGCCGTCAAGCGCGAGCGTCTCGCGCTGTTCGTAGACGCTGTTCACCCGCTGGAATAAGGCCTCGTTGAGCCAGATATCATTCCCCAGCCCGGCGAGCTCGGCGGAAAATTGTTCATCCAGTGATTGAAGATAAGGGTTGGTATGGGCGCCGGCCATGGCGAAAAAGACCCGCGTCACCCGCGCCAGCAGCTGTCCGCTCTGCTCCAGCGCCTCGAGCGTGTTGGCGAAACTGGCCGGCTGCGGATTGTCGATAATGGCGCGGATCTCCTCACGCTGCTGCCGAACGCCCTCATCAAACGCCGGCCGATAGTGACTGTCTTCGATCAGATCAAACCGCGGCGCCTGGTAAGGCAACAGACTGACGCTAAAAAAGGGGTTTTGTTCGGACATCTTTCTCTCCTGCACAGGCTAATCCTGTAAGATTAGGCTTCTCCTTAAGGGGTCGCAATGATTTCCGTTACCGGTCGCCGCCTGTGCGTGCTATGGTATGAAAACACAAAAAGCGTTGAGGAACAGTAAGATGATTATCATGGTCACCGGCGCCACTGCCGGTTTTGGTGAAAGTATTACTCGCCGTTTTGTCGCTAACGGTCATAAAGTGATTGCCACCGGACGTCGCGAAGAGCGCCTGAAGACGCTGAAAGATGAGCTGGGCGATAATCTTTATATCGCGCAACTGGACGTCCGCAACCGCGCCGCTATTGAGACGCTGATTACCGACCTGCCCGCCGAGTGGCAGGCTATCGATGTGCTGGTGAACAACGCGGGTCTGGCGCTCGGTCTGGAGCCGGCGCACCGCGCCAGCGTGGAAGACTGGGAAGATATGATCGACACCAATAATAAAGGGCTGGTGTACATGACCCGCGCCGTCCTGCCGGGCATGGTGGCGCGCAATCGCGGCCATATCATCAACATCGGTTCCACGGCGGGCAGCTGGCCTTATGCCGGCGGTAACGTCTATGGGGCGACCAAAGCCTTTGTGCGCCAGTTCAGCCTCAATCTTCGCACTGACCTGCACGGCACCGCGGTGCGCGTCACCGACATCGAGCCGGGCCTGGTGGGCGGCACCGAGTTCTCTAACGTCCGCTTTAAAGGCGATGACGCCAAAGCCGGTAAAACCTACGAGAACACCGAAGCCCTGACGCCGGAAGATGTGACTGAGGCGGTCTGGTGGGTGGCCACCCTACCGAAACACGTCAACATCAACACCCTGGAGATGATGCCGGTGAGCCAGAGCTTTGCCGGGCTCAGCGTTCACCGCCAGGGCTAACCGTCAGCCACCCGGCCTGATGGCCGGGTATGGGCGGAACCGCAAAAAACGCGTAAAATAGTGCGCATAACCCCATAAAAAGTAACCATCAATGGCCGCAGAATCGCAACTGAATCCGACGCAACCCGTTAATCAGCAAATTTATCGCATCCTCCGCCGGGATATCGTTCACTGCCTCATCCCGCCTGGCACGCCGCTGTCGGAGAAAGAAGTCTCCGTGCGTTTTGCGGTATCTCGTCAGCCGGTGCGCGAGGCCTTTATTAAGCTGGCGGAGAATGGACTTATCCAGATCCGTCCCCAGCGCGGCAGCTACGTCAACAAAATCTCCCTGTCTCAGGTGCGCAATGGTTGCTTTGTCCGCCAGGCGATTGAGTGCGCGGTGGTCCGCCGTGCCGCTGGCATGATTAACGATGAGCAAGTCTATCAGCTGGAGCAGAATCTCCATCAGCAGCGTATTGCCGTCGACCGCCAGCAGTTAAACGATTTTTTCCTGCTTGATGATGAATTTCACCAGAAGCTGTCGGTTATTGCCGATTGTCAGCTGGCCTGGGATACGGTGGAAAACATCAAAGCCGCCATTGACCGCGTGCGCTACATGAGCCTTGACCATGTCTCCTCCCCGGAGATGCTTCTGCGCCAGCATCACGAAATTTTTACCGCGCTGGAAAAACGCGACGCTGAGGCAGTCGAGAAAGCCATGAGTATTCATTTGCATGAAATCAGCGAATCTGTGCTGCTGATCCGCCAGGAGAATCGCGACTGGTTTAGCGAAGAGTAAGGACCAGACGGCTGCGAAATAAGGCTGACGCAGCCGTCGTGACGGAGGGGATTATCTGACCACCAGCACCGGCGTTTTGGCGTAGCGCAAAATGGACTCGGCGTTGGAGCCCAGCAGATGGGTGGAGATCCCCGGTTTGCGGGAGCCAATCACTATCACATCGAACGCTTCGTTGTTACTGATAGCCAGAATTTCATCGCGCACGTTACCAAACACGACCCGGGTATGGATCCGTGACATTGGCAGGTCGAACAGTCGCGCCACCTCGCGCATCTTTTTCTCTGACTCTTCCTGCATATAGGCTTCGAATTTACGAATATCCGCCGTAAATCCGCGTAATAACGAACGGCTGCTGTTCGGCAGGACGTTGAGCAAGGTGATCTCGCCATTTTCCGCCGATGCGAGAAATTCCGCGTGACGCACTGCCTTATCGCTTAAATCCATTTCAAAAACATCAACAGGCAATAAAATCTTTTTATACATGGCCCGCACTCCTTTTCCAGAGAAAATGATTTTTCAATAACTTAACTATGCCATTTTTGCGGTGAATGACCAGCCATTATTCGGAAAAATAACAGCTAATTATCTTTAGTAAATCAGGGAAATATAGAGTTATGTAAGGACATTGCGTTCGATCATATTTTTAGCCTGCTAAAAGCGATCGACAGCAAAAAAAGATTTATCAGCGGAACCGTGCAGAAACAGCAGAAGAGCCGGTGTCGACCCCATGACCGACACCGGGAACAAATGATTATTGCGCCTCAGCCCATGCGGCAACGGTGGCTTTCGCCCCCTGATGCTGCAGCGCTACATAGGCGCGGGTCACCGCCGAGACGAACCGCGCTTCCTGCGGCAGCTCCCGGCCAAAGATGGCCTCAATGCCCAACAGCGCTTTGACGCGCGCTTCGCCATCGGCGCTGGCGGCTACCGCCTGCTGGATCACCGGCAGCAGCGGATCGCAAATTTCGATTGCCTGGCCGGCGTCGTCAACACCGCCGACATAGCGCATCCACCCCGCCACGCCCAGCGCCAGCAGCGTGAAGTCATGCTGGTGCGCCAGATGCCAGCGTACCGAGTCCAGCATGCGCTGCGGCAGCTTCTGGCTACCGTCCATTGCAATCTGCCAGGTACGGTGTTTGAGCGCCGGATTGCAGTAGCGGTCAATCAGCAGACTGGCATAGTGTGACAGATCCACCCCCTGCACTTTTAAGGTCGGGGCCTGCTCGTCCAGCATCAGCGCCAGCGCCGCGCGGCGGTAGTTGTCATCCTGCATACAGTCGTTGATATGCTGATAACCGGCCAGATAGCCGAGATAGGCGAGGAACGAATGGCTGCCGTTGAGCATCCTCAGCTTCATCTCTTCGAAAGGCACCACATCGGCGACCAGCTCCGCCCCCGCTTTCTCCCACTGTGGACGTCCGGCGACAAAATTATCCTCAATCACCCACTGGCGGAACGGCTCACAGGCCACCCCAGCCGGGTCGCGCACGCCGGTCAGCTGTTCAATTTTATCGAGGGTTTCCGCGGTCACCGCCGGGACAATGCGGTCCACCATGGTCGACGGAAAGGTGACGTTCTGTTCTATCCATGCCGCGAGGTCCGCGTCCAGCGCCCGGGCGTAGGCGCAAACGACGTTGCGCATCACATGACCGTTTTCCGGCATGTTATCGCAGGACATCACGGTAAAGGCAGGCAGCCCTGCCGCCCGGCGGCGCGCTAAGGCCTCCACCACCACGCCCGCTGCCGATTTCGGCTGGCGCGGTTTAGCGAGATCGGCGGCGATCAGCGGGTGATCGAGCTGCAGCTCGCCGCTGGCAGGCGAATGGCAATAGCCTTTCTCGGTAATGGTGAGGGAGACAATGGCCACCTGTGGCTCACACATCGCCGAAAGCACGGCCTCGAGACCATCGACCTGGGCATGCAGCGCCTGCTTCACCACCCCGACCACGCGCGCGGTCCACGCGTCGGCGGACATTTCGGCCACGGTATACAGCAGATCCTGCTGCCGGAGATCGGCGATTTGCTGCTCGCCGCCAATCAGGTTGACTTCAGTGTAGCCCCAGTCACTGCCGTACTCGCTGGCCAGTATATCGGCGTATACCGCCTGATGGGCGCGGTGAAACGCGCCAAAACCCAGATGGACGATACGGGGGACCAGCGCGTGGCGATCGTAGCCGGGCAGGATGGCGTTAGCGGTTAAGAGGGTGTTTTCCATGGTAACTCTCGTTGTTATGTGGCTCATCAACCATTCTCTGGGAGAACTCTCGAGGAGAATGCCTTTGTGCCTCAACCATCTCACGCAATTGGTATAACATCTTTGATTTCTGTCAACTACCATACAAGAAGCTTTTTGCCGGGTTGTGCTCGCTGGCGATCGGTCACAAAATCTCTGAGATGACAGAAGAAAATCCGCCACGAAGCGGTAAGAGAAGACGGATCATGGCGCAGGCCACGCCTCCCTGCGGGCCTGTTGCATAACGACCGGTTAATCGATGCGGGTTTTGACGATAAAGAAGTAGCACAGCGCCCCGGCGAAGGTCACGCCGGCGGCGATCACCAGCGCCAGATTGAAAGAGTGGGTGGTATCCACAACCCAGCCGGTGACGATCGGCGCGAAGGAGGCAAACACAAAGCTGCCAAAGTTCTGGATCGCCGCCACCGACGCCACTTTATGTTCCGCCACCAGCACCTGTACCAATCCCCAGGCCGAGGTGCCAGCGAAATGGACGCAGAACAGCGCCATGGAGATAAACGCCACCGCCTGGGTCGGCGAGTTTGATTGCACCACCAACAGCGTGCCGAGCGCGGAAAGCACCAGTCCGGCGACAATCGCCGTTTTGCGGGTTTTCGCCAGATCGTAGCCTCTGCGCGCCAGCGCATCGACCACCAGCCCATTGACCCACATGCCCACCGCCGCAGCGAGAAACGGGATCGCCGCCACCCAGCCGGTTTTAGCAAGGCTCAATCCCTGCTGCGCCTGCAGATAACCCGGCAGCCACGCGATATACAGCCAGCCGGTATAGTTCACCCCGGAGAAGCCGAGGATCATCCCCCAGGTGGTACGTCGTTTAAACAGCGCCAGCCATTCGCTCAGTTTCAGCGCCGGTCGTGCCGCCTCCTCGCTGGCCAGATAGCGTTGCTCCTCCTCCTGCAGGGTGAATTGCCGCCGGTTACGGTATCCCACATACCAGCACAGGCCGACCAGGATACCGGCTAAACCAATCACCACAAACATTGTCCGCCAGCCCCAGGCCAGCTGCATGATGACCAGCGCCGGCGGGGCGATGGCCTGACCCAGCACCGTCGAGGAGTTAAATATCCCCACCGCCGTGCCGCGCTCTCGTTGCGCATACCAGTCGTTGATCGATTTCACGCCGGCGGGCATAAACGGCGCTTCGCCGATCCCGAGGCCAATGCGCAGCAGAATAAAATGCGAGAACGAATTGACTATCCCGGTCAGGGCCTGCATCGCAGACCAGAATATTAGCCCGGCGCCCAGCACAACCCGCGGTCCGAGGCGATCCAGCAAAATGCCCGAGGGCAGTTGCGCGAAGCCGTAGGAGAGCGAAAAAGCGGAGAGCAGCACCCCGAACTCGGTGGCGCTCAGACCCAGATCGGCGCGTATCGCCTCCCCGGCGACGCTCAGGGAAGAGCGGTCCAGAAAGTTAACGATACCGGCGATAAACAGCAGCGTCAGGGTGATCTTCTGCACCCGACGGATGCGCAGCGGCGTTGCACCCGCCTGTGGGGCAAATGTCTCAATAGCCATCGTTGTTCCTTACAGAGTCATAACCCAATATGATGTCTGATAAGTAAGGCAACAGGTCGACTACCATACAAGAATTAGGGTTTAAAAAAGTGGCAGGGATCACATTAGACGGGCTTATGCCCGTCCCCAGCCCGCCACGATGATCAGCATCCCGCACAGCGCGATGGCCGCCCCCGCCCAGTCATAATGGGTTAATTTGACTCCGTCAACGACCCGAAGCCAGAGCAATGCGGTACAAACATACACGCCACCGTAGGCGGCATATACCCGCCCGCTGGCGGTTGGATGGAGCGTCAGGAGCCAGACGAACAGCCCCAGCGCCAGGCCGGCGGGGATCAGCAGCAGCGGCGTGGCCCCGCGTTTTAACCATAGCCACGGCAGATAGCAGCCGACGATTTCACACAGAGCGGTGGCAAAGAACAGCAGCGTGGTTTTGAGCATTAAAAGATTCGTAAAAGAGACAAAGCGTTGAACTATTCTACGCGATAATAGCCCTTTCCCTATGCTGTTTTGTCGGCTATGCCCGGCAAAACAGCTGTAGTAAACTTAACCTGAGGGTTAACCCATCACCTAAAGGAAATCGTGATGAACATGACACTGAACAAACGCTGGTGCCTGACCGCCATTCTGGCGTTAAGCGCCGTGGTCTATACCTCCAGCTCATTCGCAGCCACCGACCGGCTGGTGATTGAGTCAGGCGACAGCGCGCAAAGCCGTCAGCAGGCGTCGATGGAAAAAGAGCAATGGAACGACACCCGCAGCCTGCGCCAGAAGGTGAACAAACGGGCGGAAAAAGAGTGGGACAAAACCGATGTCGCCTTTGACGCGCAGGATAACTGCCAGAAGAGCACCAACGTCAATGCCTACTGGGAACCAAACACCCTGCGCTGCCTTGACCGCCGTACCGGCCGGGCGATCAATCCCTGAGCACGCTGGCGCCTGCGGGCGCCGCCTTTCCGTCCCCTCTTTTTCGCTTTGACCACAGGAATTCCCATGACCGACGCGCTACACGTCAGACTCCGCCCCCTTGAGCGCGAAGATTTGCGCTTTGTTCACCAGCTCGACAACAACGCCAGCGTGATGCGCTACTGGTTTGAAGAGCCCTATGAAGCCTTCGTTGAGCTTTCCGATCTGTACGACAAGCATATTCACGACCAAAGCGAGCGTCGCTTTGTGATCGAATGCAATGGCGATAAAGCCGGACTGGTGGAGCTGGTTGAAATCAACCATGTCCACCGCCGGGCCGAGTTCCAGATCATCATCTCGCCCGACTTCCAGGGAAAGGGCCTCGCCACCCGCGCCGCGCGGCTGGCGATGGACTATGGCTTTACCGTGCTCAATCTGTATAAGCTGTATCTGATTGTCGATAAAGAGAATGAAAAAGCGATCCATATTTACCGCAAGCTCGGCTTTATGGTCGAGGGTGAACTGATCCATGAGTTTTTCATTAACGGCGAGTATCGCAACACCATCCGCATGTGTCTGTTCCAGCATCAGTATCTGGCGGAACACAAAACGCCGGGGCCGTCCCTGCTGAAGCCGACGGCTCAGTAATAATCAATGCGGTTTTTAATCGTGTAGTGGCGGGTCAGCGGCGGCTGGACGCTTTCATCGATCACCTGCAGCTCACAGCTCAGCGGATTGTCATGACGATCGTAGTCGCAGGTCTGGCGCACTGTGCCCAGCGTGCGGTCGTTGAAGGTGCTGATGGCGGTATAGTCCATTTTCTTGCGCGGATCCTTCGACGGCGTGGAGGCAACGGTAAATCGCTCCTCTTTGGCGGTGGTGGTTTTCCCCAGCGGATAGCCATCGCTGTCGTAGCGGTAGGTGGCGGTGGTCTCTTTGCCGCGGGCGCTGATAATAAAACCGTTATCATCCGTTTCCCAGCTCACGCCGGTGGCGGGCATCTCCGCCAGCTGACATTTCCCCTGCAGACGCAGCCGCTTCTCATGGGTGCGGCCATCGACGTAATAGTTGGCGTCCAGCAGCAGCGTAGCGCCGGTGTTATTCTCCACATCCTCCAGCGTCAACAGATCGAAACATCCCTCTTTTGACAGTTGCGCGCTCACCTTTTTGACCACCACATCGTGTTCGTCCAGTAGCGTCTGGCTAAAATCTTTCACCGGTCCGCGCAGCGGATCGAACTCAAATTCATTGGAAAAACTCGCCATCTCCGGGGTGAAGGCTTCCGGGACAATTTCGCGGTCGCACGCCGTCAGCAACAGCGCGGTCGGGATCAGCCAATACAGTCTTTTCACAGGTGATTCCTTTTGTGTACATCCAATCATATTAGCAAATACAATTGTTTACACCAGTTCTGCTATGCTTAAATCTGGATAACATCGATAAGGAGCGTAAGATGAAACTATCCCTCTGGACAGGCGCCGCGCTGCTGCTGTGCTCCACGACCGTACTGGCGGCCCCCGACTCCTGTGAACGGGTCAAAAATGATATTCAACAGAAGATCATGAACAATGGCGTACCAGAAACGGCCTTCAGTCTGGCTATTGTGCCCAACGACCAGGCGGACCAGCCCGGCGCTCAGGTGGTCGGTCATTGCGCCAATGACACCTTCAAAATCACCTATACCCGTAACAGCGACAGTCCCGCCGAAAACGACGCACAGTAAGCCCACTTCGCTTTCAAACGAAAGATCTTATCCCTGCATTGACCAGGGATAAGATCTGCCGGCTACCCATAACGTATTATCGCTCACCCCGGCGTCTGTTAATGACGCGGCGGCCCTTCTCCGCCCAGCATAACCATCATGGAGTGAGCAATGTCGAATCAGGAATCTTCCGGCGGCGTCACCCGACGCGCGTTACTTAAATCCACAGCCCTCGGTTCTCTGGCGCTGGCCGCCGGCGGGCTTCCCCTCCCCTTTACGCTGCGCAGCGCCGCGGCGGCGGTACCGCAGGCTGCCGGCGACAACACCCGCATTGTCTGGGGCGCCTGTTCGGTCAACTGCGGCAGCCGCTGCGCCCTGCGTCTGCACGTGCGTGATGATGAAGTGGTGTATGTCGAAACGGATAACACCGGCGACGACCGCTATGGCGATCATCAGGTCCGCGCCTGCCTGCGCGGGCGTTCGATTCGCCGGCGCATCAGCCACCCGGATCGCCTTAACTATCCGATGAAGCGCGTCGGCAAACGCGGGGAAGGTAAATTTGAGCGTATCAGCTGGCAGGAAGCGCTGGATACCCTTGCTGACCGTCTGAAGCGCGTCGTCGCGCAATATGGCAACGAAGCCGTGTACATTAACTACTCATCAGGAATTGTCGGCGGGAACATCACCCGCTCCTCGCCTTCCGCTTCGCCGGTGGCGCGGCTGATGAACTGCTACGGCGGCTCGCTTAACCAGTACGGTACCTACAGCACCGCGCAGATCGCCTGCGCCATGCCCTACACCTACGGCAGTAACGATGGCAACAGCACCTCGGATATTGAAAACAGCAAGCTGGTGGTGATGTTCGGCAACAACCCGGCGGAAACCCGCATGAGCGGCGGCGGCATTACCTGGTATCTGGAACAGGCCCGCGAGCGCTCCAACGCGCGGATGATCGTTATCGATCCGCGCTACACCGATACCGCCGCCGGTCGCGAAGATGAGTGGATCCCCATTCGCCCCGGCACGGACGCCGCGCTGGTCGCCGGTATCGCCTGGGTGTTGATTAACGAGAATCTGGTGGATCAGCCGTTCCTTGATAAATACTGCGTCGGTTACGATGAGAAGACGCTGCCGGCCGGGGCGCCTGAGAATGGCCACTATAAAGCCTATATCCTCGGCGAGGGCGACGACGGCGTCGCCAAAACGCCGCAGTGGGCCTCGCGTATCACCGGCATCCCAGCCGATCGCATCATTAAACTGGCGCGCGACATCGGCATGATCAAACCGGCCTATATCTGCCAGGGCTGGGGGCCGCAGCGCCAGGCCAACGGCGAGCTCTCGGCCCGGGCAATCGCCATGCTGCCGATCTTAACCGGCAACGTCGGCATTAACGGCGGCAACAGCGGCGCCCGCGAATCGACCTACACCATCACCATCGAGCGTCTGCCGGTGCTGGAAAATCCGGTGAAAACCGCCATCTCCTGCTTCACCTGGACCGACGCCATCGCCCGTGGTCCGGAAATGACCGCCACCCGCGACGGTGTGCGTGGCAAAGAGAAGCTGGATGTGCCAATCAAATTCCTGTGGAACTACGCCGGCAATACCCTCATCAACCAGCACTCCGACATCAATAAGACCCACGATATTCTGCAGGACGAGAGCAAGTGCGAAACCATCGTGGTCATCGACAACTTTATGACCTCGTCGGCGAAATATGCCGACCTGCTGCTGCCCGACCTGATGACCGTTGAGCAAGAGGATATCATTCCCAACGATTACGCCGGCAATATGGGCTATCTGATTTTCATCCAGCCCGCCACCTCGGCGAAGTTTGAACGCAAACCGATTTACTGGATCTTAAGCGAAGTGGCGAAACGGCTCGGCGACGATGTCTACCAGCGTTTTACCGAGGGGCGCACGCAGGCGCAGTGGCTGCAGCATCTGTACGCCAAAATGGTGGCGAAAGATCCGGCGCTGCCGGCCTACGAGGAGCTGAAGCGAATGGGCATCTACAAACGCAAGGATCCGAACGGCCACTTCGTCGCCTATCGCGACTTCCGCCGCGATCCCGAAGCGCATCCGCTCAACACCCCGTCCGGCAAAATTGAGATCTACTCCAGCCGGCTCGCCGAGATTGCCGCCCGCTGGCAGCTGGAGAAAGACGACGTCATCAGCCCGCTGCCGGTCTACGCCTCCACATTTGAAGGCTGGGACGATCCGCTGCAGCTATTTGGATTCCACTATAAGGCGCGCACCCATTCCAGCTACGGCAACGTGGATGTGCTGCAGGCCGCCTGCCGTCAGGAAGTGTGGATCAACCCGCTTGACGCGGAAAAACGCGGGATTAATAACGGCGATCTGGTGCGGGTGTTCAACCAGCGCGGCGAAGTCCGGCTGCCGGCGAAAGTGACGCCGCGCATCATGCCGGGCGTGTCGGCGATGGGCCAGGGCGCGTGGCACGACGCCAATATGGCCGGCGACCGGGTTGACCATGGCGCCTGCATGAATACCCTGACCACCCATCGCCCGTCGCCGCTGGCGAAAGGGAATCCGCAGCATACCAACCTGGTCGATATCGAGAAGGTTTAAGGAGTAAACCATGAGCACGCAATATGGATTCTTTATCGACTCCGCTCGCTGTACCGGGTGCAAAACCTGCGAGCTGGCCTGTAAGGACTATAAAAACCTGACCCCGGAAGTCAGTTTCCGTCGCATCTACGAGTATGCCGGCGGCGACTGGCAGCAGGACAACGGCGTCTGGCAGCAGAACGTTTTTGCCTATTACCTCTCCATCGCCTGTAACCACTGCGCCGATCCGGCCTGCACCAAAGTCTGCCCGAGCGGGGCGATGCACAAGCGCGAAGACGGTTTTGTGGTGGTGGATGAAGAGGTGTGCATCGGCTGCCGCTACTGTCATATGGCCTGTCCGTACGGCGCGCCGCAGTACAACGCCGACAAAGGCCATATGACCAAGTGCGACGGCTGTCATGAGCGCGTCGTCGAGGGGAAAAAGCCGGTCTGCGTCGAGTCCTGCCCGCTGCGGGCGCTCGATTTCGGGCCGATTGCTGAACTGCGTGCTAAGCACGGCCAACTGGCGGCGGTAGCCCCGCTGCCCTCGGCGCACTTCACTCAGCCGAGCATCGCGATCAACCCTAACCGCAACGCCCGGCCGTGTGGCGATACCACCGGTTATCTGGCAAACCCGAAGGAGGTGTGAGATGGGAAGCGGATGGCATGAATGGCCGCTGGTGCTGTTTACGGTACTGGGGCAATGCGTGGTGGGCGCGACACTCATCAGTGGTCTGGTCTGGCTCGAGCTGGCGGACCAGCGCGAAGCGCGGCAGCGTCTGGTGCGCAGCATGTTTTTTATCTGGCTGCTGATGGGGATCGGCTTTCTCGCTTCAGTTATGCATCTCGGTTCGCCACTGCGCGCGTTTAACTCGCTGAACCGCGTCGGCGCCTCGGCGCTGAGCAACGAAATCGCCAGCGGCGCCTTGTTTTTCGCTGTGGGCGGATTCTGGTGGCTGCTGGCAGTGCTGGAAAAAATGCCGGCGGCGCTGGGCAAAATCTGGCTGGTGATCACCCTGCTGTTGGGGCTGCTGTTTGTCCTCGCGATGACCCGGGTTTATCAAATCGATACTGTACCGACATGGTACACTGGCTACACCACCAGCGCCTTCTTCCTGACGGTACTCCTTAGCGGGCCGCTGTTCGCCGCCCTGCTGTTGCAAATGGCGAAAGTCGACGTTAACGGCTGGTTTATTGCTGGGTTGAGCGTGGCCGCGCTGGTCATCAGCGCCGCGGTGATCGTCATGCAAAGCGCCGGGCTCAGTACTATTCACAGCTCCGTTCAGCAGGCGGCCAGCCTGTTGCCGAATTACGGCAGACTGCAGGCCTTACGCCTGATCCTGCTGGCGCTGGGACTCGGCTGCTGGCTGTGCCCGCTGATCCGTCGCCAGCCGCCGCGCGCGGCGGGGCTACTGGCTGGTCTGCTGCTGGTCTTGATTGCTGAATGTATTGGCCGCGGCCTGTTTTATGGGCTACATATGACCGTCGGTATGGCGGTTGCCGGTTAATGAGACGGCGCGCCGGCGCGCGCCGCAGAAAGGAATAAGTGATGATGCCGTTCCCACACCGCGACGCCGTCGCGTTAAGCGCCCGTACCCTGGGCGCGTTGTTCTCTTATGCGCCGAATAACGCGCAAATCGCGCCGCTGGTCGCCGCCTTCCAGGACGGCAGCTGGCAGCAACAGTGGCCCTACCCGGTTGCTGCCCCGCTGGCATCGGGGTTTGCCGCGTCGGCTGAAGAGTCGTTGCCGGAAGCCTGGCAGCGCCTGTTTATCGGACCATGGGCCCTGCCGGCGCCGCCATGGGGATCCGTCTGGCTGGATAAAGAATCGGTGCTGTTCGGCGAATCCACGCTGGCCCTGCGCGAATGGATGCGCGCGAACGGCATCGCACTGGACGCCGATCGCAACGAGCCGGAAGACCATTTCGGCACCCTGCTGCTGCTGGCGGCGTGGCTGTGCGAAACGGAGCAGGAGGCGTTGTTTGGCCAGCTGCTGGCCTGGCATCTGCTGCCGTGGTCCGGACGCTTCCTGAGCGTCTTTGTCGAACGCGCTGCCCACCCCTTCTACCAGGCGCTGGGTCAGCTGGCGCAGGCGACCCTGGCGCAGTGGCAGGAGAATCTGCCGATCGCCGTGGCGGAAAAGCCGCTCTATCGCTAATCCCTTTACCGCGCCGGTAGTCGGCGCGGTTTCCTTATTTGCACGCCTGACCGTGACCCGCACTTATCGCTTTTGCATATAAGGTTATTCCCTATCACAATAAGGCCATGTTTTCCGACTCTCGCCATGACCGATGCACCGTCTTCATCCCTATCCTGACGTGCAGGTGATGTTTCGTCGCCTGCTGATCGCCACGCTGATTGGCCTGCTCGCCGCCCTGGCGGTGGCCCTGTTTCGCCATGCCATGGTGGTGCTGGAAACGCTGTTTCTCGGTAACGACAGCGGGAGCCTGGTCAACGCCGCGCAGTCGCTGCCGGCGTGGCGGCGGCTGATTACCCCGGCGCTGGGGGGACTGGCGGCAGGGACACTTCTCTGGCTCTGGCAGCGGCGCAGCATTGCCCGCCCGCACGCCGCCACCGATTATATGGAAGCCCTGGAAACCGGGGACGGTTGCTTCGATACGCCGGCAAGCCTGGTGAAGTCGCTGGCCTCGCTGCTGGTGGTGGTCACCGGCAGCGCGATTGGCCGGGAAGGCGCCATGATCCTGCTGGCCGCGCTGGCGGCCTCGCTGTTCGCCCGCCGCTTCACGCCGCAGGCAGAATGGAAGCTGTGGGTCGCCTGCGGCGCCGCCGCCGGGATGGCCAGCGCCTATCATGCCCCGCTGGCCGGCAGCCTGTTTATCGCTGAAATTCTCTTTGGCACGCTGATGCTGGCCTCGCTTGGGCCGGTTGTCATCTCGGCTGTGATCGCCCTGCTGCTCACCCAGTTTCTCAACGGCGGCGCCGCGCCGCTGTACCATGTCGTCCTGCAGCAGGACCTTAGCGCGCTGCACTATGGCCTGATGCTCGCCACCGGACTGCTGGCCGGGCTGTGCGGGCCGCTGTTTATCTGGCTGATGGCCTACAGCCACCGCGGGTTCGTCAGGCTGAAGCTGGCGCCGCCGTGGCAGCTGGCGCTGGGCGGGCTGATAGTCGGCGGCTTATCGCTCATCACTCCGGCGGTGTGGGGCAACGGCTACAGCGTGGTGCAAAGCTATCTCCTGCTGCCGCCGCCCGGCGCGCTGCTGGTGGCGGTATTCCTGTGCAAACTGCTGGCGGTGCTGGCCAGCAGTGGCTCCGGCGCGCCGGGCGGGGTGTTTACCCCCACGCTGTTTGTTGGTCTGGCGATGGGCATGCTGTTTGCCCGCTTCAGCGGGCTGTGGCTACCGGGGGATCAGGAGATGGCTTTGATGATGGGACTGACCGGCATGGCGGCGTTTCTTGCCGCCACCACCCATGCGCCCATTATGTCGACCCTGATGATTTGTGAGATGACCGGGCAGTATACGCTGCTGCCCGGCCTGTTGATCACCTGCGTGGTGGCGTCGGTGCTGTCGCGGACGTTACGCCGGGATTCGATCTATCGCCATCACGTTGCCGAGCATGTCTAAGTCGACGTAGCGGCTTAGCTCACGCTGCTCGGCGCGCGGCAGATACGGCAGCTCGCCAATGAGCGGCGCCGGCAGCTTTTTGCTGAGCACATCGATGATTTCGGCGTAGTGCGCCAGACCGGGGTTAATGCGGTTGGCCACCCAGCCGATCAGCGGTAGCCCGTCATTGGCGATCGCCTGGGCCGTCAGCAGCGCATGGTTGATGCACCCTTCCTGGATCCCCACCACCATCAGCACCGGGAGCTGCTCCTGTACCACCCATTCGGAGAGCGGTCGCAGGTCGTTCATCAGGCTGCGCCAGCCGCCGGTGCCTTCAACCACCACATGTTCAACCTGCCCGGTCAGCCGCTGCAAACCATCCGACAGCAGACCGTAGTTGATCGGGCAGCTGTGCGCCACGCTGCTTTCGTCTTCGCTTAAGGCGATGGGATTGACAGCCTCATAGGGTAACGCCAGCGTGGAGACGCTCTGCAGCACCAGCGCGTCTTTGTTACGCAAACCGTCCGGCGTCTCTTTGCTGCCCTTCGCCACAGGCTTGTACCCGGCCACGCTTTTGCCTCTGGCAGCAAGTGCCTGCAACAGCGCACGGGAAACCACTGTCTTCCCGACAGAGGTGTCTGTACCTGTAATAAAGAAACGCTTAAACATCACTAACCCCACAGTTTTGTCGATGAAATATACGGGAGAGAAATAATCAACAGTGGGCAAAGTCTACGTGAAGCCGCTGGGGGTCAGCTTGAGATAGCGCAATTTTTGGTGTGACTATGAAAAAATGTTAACCCTGTAACAGTCGTATGAGTAAGGATCCGTTATAGAGCGCATCCTTGACCAACGCCGCGCCAGCCATCGTTCCGCGGTTGGAGAACTGGGTGCTTTCAACCGCGATATGCTGGCTGTAGGCCGGGAGTGATTGTTGCCGAATGCAGCTGGAAATTGCCGGAAAAAGAATGTCTGCCGCCAGGTTAAACGGCGAGCCAATCAGGATTTTCTGCGGGTTAAACAGATTGACCATGATCGCCAGAATGCGGCCGACGTGATTACCGACGCCGCTGATAATGTCCCGGGCCAGCAGATCGCCCTGCAGCGCCGCCTGACATAGCCACTCCACGCTCAGCGGACGCTGATGCAGCAGCGAGCTCATCGACTGCGCCATCCGCATCTGCGCCAGCTCCAGCACGCTCTCCACGCTGGCGATCGTTTCCAAACAGCCATGGTTGCCGCAGTAGCAGCGTTTGCCGTAGGGGTCGACCTGGGTATGACCGATCTCCACGAGACTGCTGCTGCCGGCGTGCAGCAGACGTCCATCGGTGATAACCCCGGCGCCGACGTTGTGATCGATCACTACCTGAATCACGTCCCGGGCGCCGCGCGAGGCGCCAAACAGCGATTCCGCCATGGTCCAGGCGCTGATGTCATGCTGAATATAGACCGGCACCCCGGTATGGTTGGCCAGCGTTTCGCCTAACGGGACGTCTTTGACTTCTTCATAAAACGGCATGCGATGAATAATGCCGTTTTCAGTATCAATGATACCCGGCATCGTGATGGCGATGGAGGTGAGACGTTCCAGCTTCTTCTGGTGGCGAATAAAGAAGCGATCGATATGGTCGATAATCCGCGTCAGAAACGGCGTGCTGTCGGCAAGCGCCAGCTCCAGCTGCTCCTCCACCACCAGCTGGCTGCTTAAATCACGCAGCGAAAGGTGGATCTCGCCGCGGCTGATGCGCACCGCCAGATAGTGCCATGCCTCGGTTTCCACCATCAGCCCCACCGCCGGCCGCCCGCGGCTGCCGGGCTCCTGAATTTCGGTCTCCTGCACCAGGTGCGCTTCCAGCATTTCGCGGACAATTTTGGTGATGCTGGCGGGCGCCAGTTGCGCAAATCGGGAGAGGTCGATACGCGATACCGGGCCGAGCTGATCAATCAGGCGATAGACGGCGCCCGCATTGGTCTGCTTGATTTGATCGATATGGCCTGGTTGACTATCCGCTACCACCATTGACTCCCTTTATTTTCGCGCTTCGAAATAAACTTTCGGCTATGGTGAAGCACTTCGATGGTGAACGTCAAATTTTTGCTTAGCCTTGTGATTTACCGCACATTTCCAGCCCATTTTTGCTTCAATTGCGCTCGCTTTTCCAGGCCAGCAGCGTGTCACGAAAGCGTTTTGCCAGCGCTCCCTGCTCATGGTGTTTCGACCACACCAGCCACATCTCTGACACCGCATCCTGTTCGTCGATCGGCAGCCAGCGCATTTCGCTGAGCTGCACGCGCTGAAAGGAGGCCGGCAGGATCGACACCCCCAGTCCGGCGGCCACCAGGCCAATAATGGTCATCGCCTCCCCCACCTCCTGGGCAATCACCGGCGTATGGCCGTAGCGGCGCAGCAGGCCAAGGATATCGTCATACAGGCCGGTACCGACATGCGGGTCGAAAAAGACGAACGGCTCCCGCGCCAGCGCCGCCAGGCTGACCGAGGGCAGGCGGGCCAGCGGATGGTCCGCCGGGACCATCGCCAGCAGCGGCTCACGCAGCACCCGCTGCCACGCCAGGGTGTCCGGCAGTTGGGTATTGCGCAACAGGCCAAGGTCGAGGGCCCCCTCGCTCAGCGGGACAATCTGTTCGCGGGTATTGGTCTCGCGGGTGAGAATATGCACATCCGGGTAGCGCTGACGAAACAGCGACAGCGTATCGGATACCGCCTTGATGAAAGGGGCCGAGGAGGTAAAGCCGATACGCAGTTCGCCCGTTTCCCCATGGTGCAGGCGGGTGGCGCGGGCGGCGGCGTCCTCCACCTGGGCGAGAATTTGTCGGCTGTCGGCGAGAAACTGTTTGCCCGCCGCCGTCAGGCTGACGCTGCGGTTGGTGCGGGCGAACAGGCGGGCGCCGGTCTGCTGCTCGAGGATCTGAATTTGCTGGCTTAACGGCGGTTGAGAGATGTTCAGTCGCGCCGCGGCGCGGCCAAAATGCAGCTCCTCGGCGACGGCGACAAAGTAGCGCAGATGACGCAACTCGATATTCATATTTAAAACGTCTTATTTGAGATTATTAATATATTAGACAGAATATTTACATTTTCATACCCTAAAAATGTGAGCTGAATGGTCACAACACTCTGTTGGTAAGCAGCAACTTCTATCCAAGGAATTCTCTGTGAGTCGTACAACAACCGTTGACACCGTGCCGGCGGACGAGGTCAGCGTCGCTGGTGCATCCCGCCCGGATCAATTTATTAAGCGCGGCACCCCGCAGTTTATGCGCGTCACTCTCGCGCTGTTCTCCGCCGGTCTGGCCACCTTTGCCCTTCTCTATTGCGTGCAGCCGATCCTGCCGGTGCTGTCGAACGAGTTCGGCGAATCTCCGGCCAGCAGCAGTATCTCTCTCTCCATTTCCACGGCGATGCTGGCGGTTGGCCTGCTGTTTACCGGCCCACTATCGGACGCCATTGGCCGCAAGCCGGTGATGGTCACCGCCTTGCTGCTGGCCGCCTGCTGCTCGCTGTTGTCGACCATGATGACCAGCTGGCACGGCATCCTGATTATGCGCGCCCTGATCGGCCTGTCGTTGAGCGGCGTGGCGGCGGTCGGCATGACCTACCTGAGCGAGGAGATCCACCCCAGCTTCGTGGCCTTCTCCATGGGACTCTATATCAGCGGCAACTCCATCGGCGGCATGAGCGGCCGCTTGCTCACCGGGGTCTTTACCGATTTCTTCGGCTGGCGCGTGGCGCTGGCGGTGATCAGCGGCTTCGCTCTGGCAGCGGCGATTATGTTCTGGCGTATCCTGCCCGAGTCGCGCCATTTCCGCCCGACCTCGCTGCGGCCAAAAACGCTGCTGATTAATTTCCGCCTGCACTGGCGCGATCGCGGCCTGCCGCTGCTGTTCGTCGAAGGTTTCCTGCTGATGGGGGCCTTTGTCACTCTGTTTAACTACATTGGCTACCGTCTGATGATGTCGCCGTGGTCGTTAAGCCAGGCGGTGGTGGGTCTGCTGTCGGTGGCGTATCTCACCGGAACCTGGAGCTCGCCGAAAGCGGGCGCCATGACCGTACGCTATGGCCGCGGTCCAGTGATGCTCGGCTTTACCGGCGTGATGCTTTGCGGACTGCTGATGACGCTCTTTTCTTCCCTGTGGCTGATTTTCATCGGCATGCTGCTGTTCTCCGCCGGCTTCTTCGCCGCGCATTCCGTCGCCAGCAGCTGGATTGGCCCACGCGCGCGCCGCGCCCGCGGACAGGCGTCATCGCTATATCTGTTCAGCTATTATCTTGGCTCAAGCCTGGCGGGGACGTTAGGCGGGGTGTTCTGGCACCGCTACGGCTGGAACGGCGTCGGCGGATTTATCGCGCTGCTGCTCCTTGCCGCGCTGTTGACCGGCACTTGCTTGTATCGCCGACTAAAATAATCGCCCGTGACGTGGCCTGCGGGCCACGTTTCACCACATGCCCATGATAGATGACAAGCCCATCAGCTCTCTGACGGCATCAACGGACAGTAAGGCAATAAACAGCCAGGTGAACGGATTCATAAACCACCCCCGAACCTCCAGACCTGTGTAATCGATCACAGTTTAGTCACGATACGTTACCGATTTCTGCAATACCGCTCACAGAGCCACGCTTTTTTTCCTGCTATCTCCCGGCTGATGCTATACCACGCCTCCTGCGCGCAACGCTCGACCCGCCAGGCGTATCAGGATAGTGTAGAGGCATACCGATAATCTGTTCATTCACCTGTCACGGACCGAACGCTACTATGACTGAAAATACGCCTTATCAGCAGCTTACCCGCACCTTTCAGCGCCTGTCGCGCTTTTCGCATCTCTCCGCCATCGCCGGCTGGGATATGTTCGCCATGATGCCTCCGGGCGGTAGCGCCGCCCGCAGCGAAGCGCTGGCGGAACTCGGCGTGCTACAGCATCAGATCCTGACCGATAAAAAAGTGGGCCAATGGCTGCAGGCGGCCCGCCAGCAGGATCTCAACGACCTCGAACAGGCCAACCTGCGGGAAATGCAGCGTCAGTACGATCAGGCGGCGCTGCTGCCGGAAAGCCTGGTGGAGGCCAAATCACTGGCCGGTAGCCGTTGCGAACATGCCTGGCGCAGCCAGCGGCCGGCTAACGACTGGGCTGGCTTTGCCGAAAATTTGCGCGAGGTGGTCAGGCTGAGCCGCGAGGAAGCGCAGATCCGCGCCGACGCCCGGGGCGGCTCACGCTATGACGCGCTGCTTGATATTTTCGAGCCGGATATGACCAGCGCCCGGCTGGACAGCCTGTTTGCCGACCTCAAGTCCTGGCTACCTTCCCTGCTGCGGCAAGCGGTCGACAAGCAGGCGACGCGAACCTTGATCGCCCCGCAGGGGCCGTTCCCGATCCCTGAGCAGCGCGAGCTGGGTCTGCAGGCGATGCGCATCCTCGGCTTTGACTTTGACGGCGGGCGTCTGGACATCAGCGCCCACCCGTTCTGCGGCGGCGTCCCTCAGGATGTGCGCATCACCACCCGCTACAACGAAAACGACCTGCTCAGCGCCCTGTTCGGCGTGATCCACGAGACCGGCCACGCCCGCTATGAGCAGAATCTGCCTCGCCCGTGGGTCGACCAGCCGGTAGGACTGGCCCGCTCTACCGCTATCCATGAATCGCAAAGCCTGTTCTTTGAAATGCAGCTGGGACGCAGCGAGCGCTTCCTCCACCGCCTGTTGCCGGCGGTGCGCGAACGCTTTGGCGATCGGCCGGCCTTTAGCGAGGAGAATTTTGTCGCCTGGAACCAGCGGGTGAAACCAGGCTTTATTCGCGTTGATGCCGATGAGGTCAGCTACCCGGCGCATGTGATCCTGCGTTATGAAATTGAACGCGCGCTGATCGACGGCGAGATCGAGGTGGAAGATATTCCGTCGCTGTGGGATGAGAAAATGCAGCACTGGCTGGGACTGTCGACCACCGGCAACTACCGGGACGGCTGTATGCAGGATATTCACTGGACCGACGGCGGCTTCGGCTACTTCCCTTCCTATACGCTGGGGGCGATGTACGCCGCGCAGCTGATGGCCGCCGCCCGTCGCGCGCTGCCGACGTTAGACCGCGATATTGCGGAAGGGGATTTCAGCGCCCTGTTTGACTGGCTGCGGCAGAATATCTGGCAGCATGGCAGCCGCTTCACCACCTCGCAGCTGATTCAGCAGGCCACCGGCGAGGATCTTAACAGCCGCTACTTCCGCGATCACCTTACCGCCCGCTATCTGTGATCGTCCGCGCCGGGCTGCCCGGCGCGTCCTTCCGCTCCCCGCCTTGTACATTCGGTTACACGCCGATACCAAACACTCACGGAAAGCCCGAAAAGACAAGCATATAGTAATTTCACCGGCCCCGCAGTGGGGTTGAAATTAAGAAAACTTTTCGAGGATATCAGAATGAAAAAAGTATTAGCTCTGGTCGTTGCCGCTGCTATGGGTCTCTCTTCCGCCGCTTTCGCTGCTGACGCAGTAAGCACCACTCAGGCGCCTGCTGCTACCCACAGCGCTGCTGCCAAGACCACCCATCATAAAAAACATCATAAAGCCGCGGCAAAACCAGCTGCAGAGCAGAAAGCTCAGGCTGCCAAAAAACACAAGAAAGCTGAAGCGAAACCAGCCGCTGCCCAGAAAGCCCAGGCCGCTAAAAAACACAAAAAAGCAGAAGCTAAACCAGCCGCTCCGCAGAAAGCCCAGGCCGCTAAAAAGCACCACAAAGCTGCCGCTAAACCGGTAGCCCAGAAAGCCCAGGCAGCGAAAAAACACCACAAAACCACCAAACACCAGGCCGCTAAACCTGCTGCACAGCCGGCAGCATAATTCCTCCCGGTGAACCAACCTTCTTAAATAATCGGCGCTGTTTCAGCGCCGTTTTTTCTGGAGAGCACTATGCTGCGGCGCTATCGTTTTGAGCTCATCCTGATCCTGTTAATCATTTGCGCAGTGGTTGCGACCCGCTTTTTCCTCTATTAATTGTTTCGCCCCCTCTCCCGTTTTGCCGCCTGGCGCAGACTTCCCGGAAGGTGAATGTCGCGTAAATATTATTGCCCACCTCTTACCACTCTCTGTACCCTGCCGCTGCCAGCGGCGCAAATAATGCCCGGCGCCCGAAGACGCCAGACACGTTAGCAAGAAACCATCGCGCGCCTGGCCCCCACGCGGCGGCCAGACTCATCACAAAGCACGTACCGCTTCCATCACCAGATAGCCGGTTGCGCCCCAGATGGCCACGGAGACAAGGGAAACATAGACCAGTGCGCGAATACCTTTTTTAGACATATACCCTCCGAACGCCGGGGAAATAGAATTCAGGCTATCATCGCCGGTATTACCTCTCTATTTACTCAACGGCGGGGTGACGGTAACAATGTTTTCGGTGAGAAAATGTTTCGCATTGAAAATTATTACGTGAGGCGTAAAGAAGTGCGAATTCTGGTGAAGTTCTGGCGGGTAAACGTATTATTTTTGCACATTCCGCTGACAAACCAGGAATAACCTTAAAGAAGTGTTGCTGCATTATTCGCCAATTTCAGTACGTTCTGATACACGAATGTTCTTGCGCCAGACCGCGCTTTCTGCGGAAATAGCAGCAGAAGGTTACTGGTATTAACCGATTGAAATCAGACGGTTTTACCCGCGTCAGGGCCCGCCGCGCGCAGATGAGACATGCCGTTTGGCCTGATAAGAATTATTGTTTACTTTCATAAACTTAAATCTCCTGCTACTGTCAATAGACATCATAGCCTCCCCAGAGAGTGATATGCGTAGAAACGTTCTGTTATTACTGTGTTCATTTTATCTGTTACCTCTGGGCGCACATGCCGATGATAACGGACTGAGCGCCAAAGATATTAAGACGTTGTTTTTCGGTCACGATGACCGTAAAGCGGTGAGCCGTCCGGAGGAGAGCCCGTGGGACGCGATTGGCCAGCTGGAGACCGCCAGCGGCAATCTGTGCACGGCGACGCTCATCTCCCCCAACCTGGCGCTGACCGCGGGCCACTGCCTGTTAACGCCCCCGCGCGGCAAGCCGGATAAAGCGGTCGCTCTGCGCTTTATTTCCCGCAAGGGGAACTGGGTGTATGAGATCCACGGCATTGACGGACGAGTGGATCCCGGGTTAGGCAAGCGCCTGAAAGCCGACGGCGACGGCTGGATCGTTCCCTCCGCCGCGGCGCCCTCGGATTTTGGCCTGATCGTGCTGCGCTATGCTCCCTCAGGCATCACGCCGATCCCGCTCTTCCCCGGCAGTAAGGCCGATTTAACCGCGGCGCTGAAGGCGGCGGACCGGAAAGTGACCCAGTCAGGTTATCCTGAAGATCATCTGGATAATCTTTATAGCCACCAGGACTGCATCGTCACCGGCTGGGCGCAAAACAGCGTCCTGTCGCACCAGTGTGACACCCTGCCCGGCGACAGCGGCTCGCCGCTGCTGCTGAAAACCGCGGACGGCTGGCAAGTGATCGCCGTGCAAAGTTCGGCTCCCGGCCCGCAGGATCGCTGGCGAGCGGACAACCGCGCCATCGCGGTGACCGGCTTTCGCGATAAGCTGGAGGCGCTGGCCGGAGAGTAATTACCCCTGTTGCTGGCGCCGCTGCAGCAGGTCGGCGATCGGCATCGGTTTACTGAAGTAAAAGCCCTGTAGCCGGTCGCAACCGGCCCGCCGCAGCAGCGCCAGCTGTTGCGGATCTTCAACCCCCTCAGCCACGACCGTCATCCCCAGCGCGCGGGCGATGCGCACCGTGCCGCGCACCATCTCCGCCGCCTGCGCATCACAGTCCACCCGCCCGGCGAGGGATTTGTCAATCTTCAGGCTGTCAAAACGAAAGCGGCGTAAATAGCCGATGCTCGAATAACCAGTGCCAAAATCGTCCAGCGCCACGGCGATGCCCTGGGCCTTCAGATTCTCCACCACCGCCTGCGAACGTTCCGGATTTTCCAGCACATAACTCTCCGTCACCTCCACTTGCAGGCGCGACGGCGGAAAGCGGCAGGCAGCGACCGTCTTCATCACCCGGCTTTCAAAGGCCGGATCGCGAAATTGCGCCGGGGAGATGTTCACCGACAGCAGCAGATCGCTCACCGGCTGCAGATCGCTGCAGGCACGTTGCAGAACGAACTGGCCGAGGGTGTCAATCAGGCCGCTGCTCTCGGCAATGGCGATAAATGCATCCGGCGCCAGCGCACCCTGCGGGCGACGCGGCCAGCGCAGCAGCGCTTCAACGCCGGTCATCGTCAGGGTATCGGCATCGACTACCGGCTGATACCAGACCTCAAATTCATCCTGCTCCAGCCCCTGACGGATGCCATTCTCGATCATCAGCTGATGACGTCGCACGGCATCCAGCGCATCGTCATACCAGGCCGTCTGCCCCTTGCCGCTCTTCTTGGCGTGGTACATGGCGATATCCGCCCGGCGAAACAGTTCGGTACTGGAGCATTCCGCCGGGGTTCCGCTGGCGATGCCGATGCTGGCGCCGATATAAATTTTGCGTTTGCTCAGTGCCACCGGCGCTTTCAGCAGCTCCAGCGCCGCCCAGGCGAACGCCGCCGCCCGGTCGATCGCTTGTTCGCCGCTCACCGCCATGGCGAATTCATCCCCGCCCATTCTTGCCAGCATGGCCTCCGCCGGCACCCGTTTTTGCAGCGCGCTGGCGATATGGCGGATCAGGGCGTCGCCCACATCGTGGCCATAGTTATCATTCACATCTTTAAATCCGTCCAGATCGATAAACACCACGCACTGCATGTCGTGCTTACTCGTGTCGCACACCTGGCTTAACCGCAGCAGCAGCGCTCGTCGGTTGGGCAGCCGGCTGAGCCAGTCAATCAGGGCGATCTCCCGCGCCTGACGTTCGCCGCGGGCCAGCTTATACATGCCGAGGCTGCTGAACAGAATAAACAGCAGGATCAGGCTGGCGGCCACCCCGGCGATCAGCCGCATACTGCCTGATGAGGCCAGGGCCGCTTCGGCGCCGGGCAGACGCGGCTGCCACGCCAGATAGCCCAGCACCTCGCCTCCCTGCGTGCGCAACGGAATACGGTGTTCGCCGGGGCCGTCGCTGAGATGGAGATGACTTATCTGGAAGGTGTCGCCTAAACGCTGCAGCAGCTGAGGACTGATGTGCCGGGTAATGACCAGATAGCGCCGGGTATCGTCAGCCACTTGCAGCCGGCCGGTCGTTGGCCGGATCAGGCCGATGCCGACGAAAGCGATCCCTGCCTCGGTGCGCGTGATGCCGGCGAAGGCGTTTTTCCCCTCGCGCAGAGCCTTTGCATGATAACGGATCAGGCTGGTCAGCCCGGCGCCGAGAAATGAAAGGTCTGTCCGGGGCATCACCTGACTCTGAAAGGCGCCCCACAGAATGTGATAATGTTCATCAAGGACAAAGGTGCCGTCGTACAGATTATTGATTTTGAAGCCCGATCCCCAGGTGTCGTACAGCCATTTTTGATCCAGTCTGGGGGCGTAAGTCTGGGTCACCGCATCGTCCCAGATGGCATTGTCCAGCACCAGGGACAGCACCCGGTTGACCGATGTCTGCACCGCCCCTTCCACCGACAGGACAGAACGCTGCTGGTCAATTTCATTGGATTTGCTGGCAATGAGGTGTTGCGACAGGTAAAGCAGGGAGATAACCGACGCGGTGAGGCCGAGCCCGGCGAGAAAAATCATTATTGACAACGTCCTGGCGGAAGGAATTTTCCGCCAGCCGAAAGCTGTGAACATGCGCAGTCCTCATCGTCACCGGGCACAATAACTGCGGGGCCGGTCTTGAGGTAAGCATACTACAGCGGACCCGTTTTGCCGCCTGGCTTTGCAGGCGGCGCGACGTCAGGCGAGTTTAATTAACACCATGCCGGCAACCAACAGGATGACTCCCGCCCAGCCTTTGTTATTCAGGCGCTGGCCAAACAGCACCCAGCCGGCGGCGATGGTCGCCGCGATACCGAAGCCGCCCCACAGCGCATAGGCAACCGACAGATCGATGCCTTTTACCGCCTGCGACAGGGCGCTGAATGCGCCCAGCACCGCCGCCAGCGACAGGATGCCATAGACCTTGCGGCGGAAACCGTCGGAAAACTTCAAAAAGACGTTGGCAATAATCTCCAGAACAATGGCGATAGCCAACCAGGCGGCGTGGATCCACTCAAACTGCTGCATGAGCCACCTCCTGCTTCGACGACGCTTTTTTCTGGGTGCCGGACTTAATCAGGACGATCCCCACCACCAGTGTGGTCAGACCGGCTATTTTCAGCAGCGACAAGCTTTCATCAAATAACAGAACGCTGAACAGGGTGATCAGCAAAATGCCAATCCCTTCCCATAACGCGTAAGCCACGCCGAGGGCAATTTTTTTAACTGCAAAGGCGAGAAAAATATATGACAGAGCTATCATGGCTAGCATTAAAATATAGCCGGTATGCCCACCGCTGATGCTTGCCCATTTCATCGACAACGTGCCGGTAATTTCAGCAACAATAGCTAAAGCTAATAAAATCCAATAAAACATGATCCCTTCTCCTGCTTGAGAATATAATCCATTACCGTTTACGCGACGCGTAAACCGGAAAATTTCTGACGTAGATTTCGCTGTGCGCTTGGCGCCAGCTCAGGCAGAAAGAAGGTGACTATAGCGCCGAATGCCAGTGCTGTTCGCCGGCAAAACGGGAAAAAGTGAGGGATACTGCGGGGTGATTTAAAATATACATCCTGAACTGATTGTCCATAAAATTACAATTATCCGCGGTGTTGCTTCTCGTCCGGTGCGGATGGAAATTGTCCTCAGTAGTTAAACACAGGTAGATTTGTAGCATAGTGCTACATTTAATTCAAAGACTTTGCAATTCTTTACGCCGCGGTTTTGCAGCAATGCGTTTTTTCTGAAAAAAAACGTCATTATGCTAATGTAACGCAACCTGTTAACAGGCAAGGAAGATTGAGGACGGGATCCTATGGCTAAACCTATTATTACACTTAACGGACTAAAGATGGTCATCATGCTGGGCATGCTGGTGATCATCCTGACCGGCATTCGCTTTGCGGCAGACATTATTGTCCCGTTTATTCTCGCGCTTTTTCTGGCGGTGATCCTTAATCCGCTGGTGCAGCTGCTGGTCCGCTGCCGGGTGCCGCGCGTGCTGGCGATCTCACTGCTGATAGGCCTTATCGTGATGTTAGCCGTTGTGCTGCTGGCCTCGCTGGGGACCTCGCTTAACGAGCTGGCGCGCACCCTGCCGCAGTACCGCAACTATCTCTACGAACCGATGCAAACCATCGCCCCCTGGCTGCAGCGCCTGGGTTTTACCGTCTCGGTGGTGGAGCTTAACAAATACATCGACCCCAACGCCGTGATGACCCTGGTCACCAGTCTGCTCACTCAGCTGTCGAACGCCATGTCCTCGATTTTTCTGCTGCTGCTGACGGTGGTGTTTATGCTGCTGGAGGTGCCGCAGCTCCCCGCAAAACTCCAGCAGCTGATGTCCCGCCCGGTAGAAGGCATGGGGGCTATCCAGCGCGCTATCGACAGCGTGTCGCATTATCTGGTGCTGAAGACCGCGATTAGCCTGGTCACCGGGCTGGTGGTCTGGGGAATGCTGGTTCTGCTGGACGTGCGCTTCGCCTTTATGTGGGGGCTACTGGCCTTCGCGCTGAATTATATTCCCAATATCGGTTCCGTACTGGCGGCCATCCCGCCGATCCTGCAGGTGCTGGTGTTCGGCGGCCTGTACGAGGCGCTGGTGGTGCTGGCCGGTTATCTGATCGTTAACCTGGTGTTCGGCAATATTCTCGAACCGCGGATCATGGGGCGCGGCCTGGGGCTCTCCACCCTGGTGGTGTTCCTGTCATTGATCTTCTGGGGCTGGCTGCTGGGTCCGGTCGGTATGCTCCTGTCGGTGCCGTTGACGATTATCGTCAAAATTGCCCTTGAGCAGACCAGCGGCGGGCAGAGCATCGCCTTCTTACTAAGTGATGTGAGCAAACAGTAAACCTTTCCCGGGCCGGTGGCTGACCGGCCCTCCTCTCCTTGTCACCTGCAGTAGACCACTACGCCTTTTATATTATTGATCCTCATCACAAAGGGCCACTCACCATTGTTACTCTCAGGCTAACGATTGGCCGCCGTGCTTAATTGATGCTCCGCGCCCCGCGTCGCACACTACCCTCCACCAGGACAAACAAAACGATTTGTCGAATCAGGAGGTTAATAATGAATGCCGAACAAACGACGGGGCGGGTCTGGAACCGTCGCCGGACGGAAAAGCAACGGCGGCTGGCTGAGGCCAACATCCCGGGCAAAGTCATCCCCACTGACCAGCTGGTCAGCGTACTGGAAAACCTGCTCGCCCCCGGCGACCGAGTGGTGCTGGAAGGCAACAACCAGAAGCAGGCCGATTTTCTCTCCCGCATGCTGGCGGAAGTCAATCCGCAGAAAATCCACGATCTGCATATGATCATGCCCAGCGTCGGGCGCAGCGAGCACCTTGACCTGTTTGAAAAAGGCATCGCCCGTAAGCTCGATTTCTCCTTCTCCGGTACCCAAAGCCTGCGCATTTCGCAGCTGCTGGAAGATGGGCTGCTGGAAATCGGCGCCATTCATACCTATATCGAACTCTACTCCCGCCTGTACGTCGATCTGTCGCCTAACGTCGCGCTGATCGCCGGCTACAAAGCCGACCGCAAAGGAAACCTCTATACCGGGCCGAGTACCGAAGATACCCCGGCGCTGGTAGAGGCCGCCGCCTTCCACGACGGCATTGTTATCGCTCAGGTCAACGAACTGGTGGACGACGAGTGCGATCTGCCCCGCGTCGATATTCCCGGCTCGTGGATTGATTACGTGGTGGTCGCCGACAAGCCGTTCTTTATTGAACCACTGTTCACCCGCGACCCGCGCCTGATTAAGCAAGAACACATTCTGATGGCGATGATGGCGATCAAGGGCATCTACGCAGAGCATCAGGTGCAGTCCCTCAACCACGGGATCGGCTTCAACACCGCCGCCATCGAACTGCTGCTACCGACCTACGGCGAACAGCTCGGCCTGAAAGGCAAAATCTGTAAACACTGGACCCTGAACCCGCATCCGACCCTGATCCCGGCGATCGAGAGCGGCTGGGTGGAGAGCGTGCACTGCTTCGGCGGCGAGCTGGGGATGGAAGAGTACATCCGCGCCCGCCCGGATATCTTCTTTACCGGCCCGGACGGCTCCATGCGTTCCAACCGCGCCTTCTGCCAGCTGGCGGGTCAGTACGCGGTGGATATGTTTATCGGTTCGACCCTGCAGGTGGATGGACTGGCTAACTCCTCGACCGTCACACGCGGCCGCCTTTCCGGCTTCGGCGGCGCGCCGAACATGGGCCACGATCCGCACGGCCGCCGCCACGCTACCCCTGCCTGGCTCAATATGATCACCGAGCCGGACCCAATACAGCGCGGTAAAAAACTGGTGGTGCAGATGGTCGAAACCTTCCAGGCCGGCGTGAAACCGACCTTCGTTGAGACCCTCGACGCGGTCGACGTCGCTAAAACCTCCGGCATGCCGCTGGCGCCGGTGATGATTTACGGCGATGACGTCACCCACGTGCTGACCGAAGAGGGTATCGCCTATCTGTATCGTGCGGAAAGCCTGGAAGAGCGCCGGGCGATGGTCGCCGCAGTGGCCGGGATCACCGACATTGGCCTCGGGGTGGACGCAAAACGCGTGGCTGCCCTGCGTCAGAGCGGCAAAGTGGTCTACCCGGAAGATCTGGGTATTCGCCGCAGCGAGGCAACCCGTTCACTGCTGGCCGCCGGCAGCGTCGCCGACCTGGTGGAATGGTCCGACGGATTGTACAACCCACCGGCAAAATTCCGGAGCTGGTAATGAAAATTCTCTCTCCCCTGCACGCCGAAAGTCGTGTCAGCTGGCTGGCGGACACCGCCAGCGCCTGCCTGATTGACGAAGCCCGTCTGAGCCCGAAACCGGGTCTGGTCGACAGCCGCGGCAGCGGCGCGCATCAGGACCTCACGCTGGCGCTGATGGAACGCTCCGCCCGCAGCCTGCAGCCGACCTTCCACGCACTGGCCCAGCAAAGCTGGCGTCGCCCGGCGGATATCGCGCTGCGCGAAACCGTCGGCCGCCTCGGTCGCGAAGGCGAAGCGCAGATGATGCAGGCCACCGGCGGGGTCAATACCCACCGCGGCGCCATCTGGGCGCTGGGGCTGCTGGTCAGCGCGGTGGCGATGTTGGGTGGAGAGGGGCAATCACAGACGATCGCCGACACCGCCGCCGCCCTCGCCCGCCTGCCCGACAGCCTGGCGCCGAAAAGCTTCAGTAAAGGGCTGCGCGCCAGCCGCCGCTGGCAGGTGCCTGGCGCGCGCGAAGAGGCGCAGCGCGGTTTCCCGCATATCACCGCCCTGGCGCTGCCGCAGTTACAGCAAAGCCGCGCCCGAGGCGCCAGCGAGCCGCAGGCGCGACTTGACGCGCTGATGGCCATCATGACCTCGCTGAGCGATACCTGCGTGCTGTCGCGCGCCGGCATGAGCGGCCTGCAGACCATGCAGCAGGGCGCCCGCGAGGTGCTGGCGGCCGGCGGTTGCGCCAGCGTCGCCGGCCGCGGGGG